>DAOWNP010000258.1 GCA_030642545.1 Desulfobacteraceae bacterium
AAAATTTAAAGGAGACCTTTCTCTTGCTTTAGCAGCATACAATGCAGGACCTAAAGCGGTTTTAAAGTACAAGAGCATACCTCCTTTTTCAGAAACAATACAGTTTGTCAAAAGAGTTATGAAATATTATTGCACATATAAAAAGACAGAAAAGATCTTATAATGAACAATATCCAGCCATTACAAAAAACTTTGGAAAAACGCATTAAAAAGCATATAATTGGAAAGAACAGAACATTTTTTGCAGCAACACCACCAAACCTTGAAAATATCTGTAAAAAAGAGATTGAAAATATTTTACCTGATATGAAAGATATACATATTGAAACAGGAGGGGTTGAGTTTTCAGGAAAGGTGCATGATTGTTATTTTGCCAATTTAAAATTATTTGTTACAAATAAAATTTTAATGAGAATTTTAAAATTTAAAGCAACAAATTTAAGGCAATTTGAAAAAAAAATATCTACTATTGCATGGGAACTTTATTTGCCTGCAAATTTGATATGCAGTGTAAATGTTACAACAAAAACATCCAGAATTTATCATAAAGGAGCCGTATCAGAGTACATATTAAAAAGTATTGATATAAGAAAAAACACTGTTTTTTTTAAAAAAACAGATAATATAAAATCTAACTGCATGCAGATTTTTGTCCGCATAATAGATGACGAATGTACTGTCTCTTTAGATACCAGCGGCGACTTGCTCCATAAAAGAGGAATAAAAAAACATAAAGCATCTGCTCCTGTAAGAGAGACAATAGCATCTTCAATACTTGCTATAGCAGGGTATGAACCAGAAGATCCTCTTGTAGATCCTATGTGCGGAAGCGGAACATTTGCAATTGAAGCTGCATTAAAACAGAGCAACATTCCGGCTGGATGGAACAGAGACTTTGCTTTTATGGACTGGCCCTGTTTTAGTGAAAAAAGGTGGCTTTATATAAAAAAAAAAGAAGCTGAAAAAATTTCTTTATTAAAACCTGCAAATATCTTTAGCTCAGATATTAATAAAGAGAGATGTAAAGAATTTAAAGGTCAGATAAAAAAATTTACTTTTCAGTCTGTTATTAAAATCTCCTGTATGGATTTTTTTTTATTTTCACCTCAACAGATGACAAACAAAAAAGGACTTGTTGTTATAAATCCTCCTTATGGTCATAGAATGGGTTCAAAAACAAAAAGCAGAAAACTTTTTCAGGGTATTTTTAAAAAATTGAATATGGATTATCAAGGCTGGAAATTTGCGGTTATTACCCCAAAACATATATCAGTAAAAAAAGATTTTAAATTTAATACCCACTCTTTTACACATGGAGGACTTACACTCAACCTTTTTTATGGGACAATATAGTTATTGGAGATTGAGAGAAAAGACACTTTTGGGAAAAGTTTGGAGACTTTCATAAAGCTCCAAGCTTTTTTGTTTAACAAACATTTCGCTTATTTGAAAAAGATTTTTATGAATTAATAAATTTAAATCGAAAATTCTTATTAAAACGGTGTAAAACGGCAGTATCCTCCATAACATCAGCGTTCCTTATCAACCCAACCACAATTTTAAGAAGCTGTATCTGTTTTGCATAAAAAATGATCGTTATGAAAAACCATAGCATCTTTCATACTTTCAGGTAACAGGCAGATATTACCTTTTACAGCAATAAAAGAGGCTGTAAAATCTTTTTTTATTAATCCTTTGTCATCTAATCTCAACAACTTTGCACCATTATAAGTAACACATTTTATAATCTCTTCTATTTTATAACCGGCAGATTTAAATAGCTTTAGTTCTTCTACAATAGATGACCCATGATGAACACCTATACTGCCGGCATCTGTGCCAACGGCAACTCTAACACCTGCATCTCTTGCAAAAGCAAGTTGTTCTATTTGATGATCAAGATTTTTTCTCGCTGTTTCAGATTCGGTGCTTGATTCTAAAAAATATTGTGAAATAGCTTTCATTGTATAGATTGTAGGTACCCATGTAACTCTTTTTTCTGCCATTTTTTGCAAATTGTCTTTACCCATAAAAAAACCATGCTCAATAGAGTCTATCCCTGATTCTATTGAAATACGGACAGGTTCTTTTCCATTTACATGAACCATTACAGGATAATTTTTTGATTTTGCAGCAATAACAGCTTTTTTCATTTCAGCAGCATCAAATTGATATGGTGTTTCTTTGCCAAAAGTAACAAGACTGTTTAAACCTGAATTTACAATTTTTATTTGATCTATACCGGACGGTAATTTTCTTTCAATGGCATGTTCTAATGATTCTTTTTTTGATAAAGAGATGCCAATCAGTTGTCCATATCTTCCCTTTTTATGCAATCCGCAACCGGAAACATTTAATTTAATATTATGAGCAACTGTTTGTTTATATAAAAGAGCATGACCCAAACGATCACCACCATCTCGTATTGCAATAACACCACATTGCATATGCTGTTTTATATGTTGTTTTATTATATTTTTTATATGGGAAAATTCTGCTGTAAGTTGTTTTTTTCTAATTTCCTGATTACAGGTTCCTGACATAAAAAGATGAACATGGCTGTCAATAAGAGCTGGTAATATAGTATAATCGGTAAGGTCAATTAAATTCTGGTTTTTATAGTCACTATTTTTTATATTTCTTATTTTACTGAATTTCCCGTTATCTATTTTAATACAAATATTTTTTTTTGTATCAGATCCACTCCCATCAATTAAATATCCGGCAATAACTGTTGCTGTGTTGTATTTTTTATTTGTTAGATTCATATATTATATCTTAATATCAGACAGGCAGTTTGTCTTTTAATTTTTATATGCAAAGTAATTTTTTACGTAAAATATCTAATGCTTTTGTGGCAAAAATCTCTTTATTCATTACACGATTATTAAAAGAGAAGCAAAATTGATAGCTTTCAGCTTTTTTTTGTGTTGCTATTCCAATGCAGATAGTTCCAACAGGTTTATCTGCAGTCCCTCCACCAGGGCCTGCTATACCGCTGGTTGCAAGTCCATATGTAGAATTTGTAATTTTTTGTGCTCCTGCAGCCATCTCTTTTACTGTTTTTTTATGAACAGCACCATATTTTTCAATTGTTGATGGAAGAACACCTAACACATCTGTTTTAGCTTTGTTTGAATAGGTTACTCCTGAAAAAAGAAAATATTGTGAACTTCCGGCTACATTTGTTAAACGATGAGCTATTAATCCTCCGGTACAGCTTTCAGCAACAGCTATTGTCGCACCTTTTTGTTTAAGCAGATTTCCCACCGTCTCTTCTAAGGATTCACCTGTCTCTGAATATATCCATTCACCCACCTGTTTTTTTATCCATGTACATGCATCTTCCCAGAACTTTTCTTTTTCTGTTTCAGGAGAGCTTTGAGAATAAAGTTTTATTTCAATATGGGGGAATTTTGCACATAATCCTAATTTAATATCTTTGAATCTATTTTCAAAACCAGTAAGTTTTTCACTTACGACAGCTTCAGGAAGCCCGAAAAGAGAAAGAGTTTTTAGTACATTTACTTTTTTTTTGTCTCCAAATATGGTTTTGATTTCATTTATTACCAGATCTGATAACATTTTTTTCATTTCCGATGGTACACCAGGAAGACAAAAGAAAACCGTTTTGTTTATTTTTATAAAAAACCCTGGAGCAGTGCCAACAGGATTATATAAACAAACAGCACCATGAGGCAACATAGCCTGTTTGTTGTTTGTATCCGGCATGGAAAAATTTCGCTTTGAAAAAAAATCTTTTATGGATTTTAGAGCATTTTCATTTATTACAAGACTTGTACCTGCTGCAATAGCAATTCCTTCTGCTGTAATATCATCTGAAGTTGGACCTAAACCACCTGTAACTATTGCTATGTCTGATCTTGTGCTAATCTCTTTAATAATATCTGCAATATGAGTTACATCATCTCCGACACAGGTATGTCTTAAAATTTTTCCGCTGGTTTTATCAAGGAGTTTTTCAGCTATCCAGGCTGCATTTGAATCTACTACCGAGCCTGTTAATACTTCGTCTCCTGTTGAAAGAATTTCAATATTCATAGTCTTTATGCCTGT
>DAOWNP010000316.1 GCA_030642545.1 Desulfobacteraceae bacterium
CCCGCAGGCATTGTGCCAATTTTTAAAATCAGATAATTATGTGACAATCTATAGCTGTTAAATTTTACTACAGATTAGAAACGTACATGGTCTAAATTAGAACCAACCCCTTATAGATAAAATATGGAACAGTGTTTACTTTTTTTAGAAGCAGATTATGGTTAAATAATAAAAATATGTTTGAGTGTGGAGAATTTCAGACATTTTTACAATTTATTTGCTGGTTGCAATAAGAATCAAGCTTTAAAAATTATATAACTATTATAAAATGCATGAAAAAAGTGAGTATGTGGTAAGAAACGGTTTTTAGATGCAGGGTTGCATTTATATATTTACTGTCTAATGGGAAAAGACCAAATAAATAGTAATTATTTTATGAAATAGTTACTATTTATTAAACCTCAAAAATGGTTTAAGGTCAATAGATAATGTTGATTATTTCCCGTTAACTCTTTATTTGAGTGTTTTTTTAAAAAACGACAGGAAGGTAAGATTTTTGGAACAATTTTTGCTTGATAGCCTTTTATTAATTGTACTTAAGTATGTGGACGAAAATAAAACTAAACCTGTTTTTGATTAAAATTTTAAAAATCTTTATGGACAACAGGTATTTAATGTTTTAAAAAAGTATTGATAATTTTTATTTTTTAGGAAATTATAAAGTTTCCATTCCTTAAAATTAAGTTTTTGTAACTGAACAAAATAAAGGAGGATACTATGTCCAAAAGAAGATTGATTAGTTTTGATTGGGCAATGAAAAGACTTTTGAGAAGTAAAGCTAATTTTGAGATTTTAGAAGGATTTCTTAGTGAACTGCTAAAAAGTAATATCCAAATTCTTGATATTCTTGAAAGCGAGAGTAATAAAGAAGACTTGCGTGATAAATTTAACCGTGTAGATCTCAAAGTAAAGAATCAGGATAATGAAATAATAATTATTGAAGTTCAATATGAAAGAGAATTTGATTATCTTCAAAGAATTTTGTTTGGCACATCAAAAGTAATTACAGAATATATTTATGAAGGTGATTCTTATTCAGAAATAGTTAAAGTAATCTCAGTTAATATTTTATATTTTGACTTAGGACAGGGAAAGGACTATGTTTATCATGGTTTAACGTCATTTAAAGGTCTTCACTATCAAGATGTATTAGAACTTTCAGATGATCAACAGGAACTCTACAAAAGACATAAAATTCACCAAATCTTTCCAGAATATTATCTTATAAAAGTAAATAATTTTAATGACATTGCCAAAGATACTCTGGATGAGTGGATATATTTTCTAAAAAATGAAGAGATAAAGGAGAATTTTAAAGCGAAAGGTTTAAAAAAAGCCAAACAAGAGTTGGATATATTGAAATTGCCTGAGCAAGAACGGCTTGCTTATGAAAAATATCAAGATAATCTTCATTATCAAGCAAGTATGTTTGAATCATCTTATACAATTGGTATAAAAAAAGGTATAAAAAAAGGTATAAAAAAAGGAATAGAACAAGGTATAGAACAAGGTATAGAACAAGGTATAGAACAAGGTATAGAACAAGGGGTAGAACAAGGGGAGAAACAAAAGGCTGTTGAAATTGCTAAAAATCTGATTAATGTCTTAGATATCAAAGTAATTGCTAATAAAACAGGATTAACTGAGGAAGAAATTGAAATTTTGAGGTAATGTAGTATGGAGAGGGAATCAAGTAGCTTTGACTATAGACATCTTTGGGTAAAAGACAATAGTAAATTTATTTTTTGACGCAGAAATTTGGACAAATTAGTGTTTTGTATCCGCCTGTTGAGCAAAGATGACCTGAATCTATGATGTATAATTGCGGAAGAGCCGTTTTGTCCATGTTCCTAATGTGGTGAAATTAATTATTGGTTGATTTCTATATATTGTTTAATACTGTGAGCTATAGTCTTCCATGTTCATTTTCTTTTTTTATCATCTGTTCAAGCAGTGTTATTCTAAACACTTCTTTTGTTGAATAAAACCCTGTTAAAAGAACCACGCATATCCTTGTGGCTGTAAGCAAATAGTAAACTAATCTTTTGTTTGCTTTAACATTTCTTGCCTTATTTTCTATATATTTTTTCACTTCCAGATTATCAATAGGCTGACTCTTTTAATTTATTTGCAACAGAAACAATCTGCCTTATTTCATCTAATCTCATCAATATCGGTAGAAGCCTGTCCTGTATTTTGCTATGTTTTTTGTACTTACAGATTGTTCCTCTACTGCTGCTGCAATAGTATCTATTATCTCACTGATATCAGTCATAACAGATGATATCTCTTTTATGCTGGTAACAGTAGTTTTTACTGAACCCTGGATTGCTTTTATTTTAGTTTTTATCTCAAGAGTTGAGGAATTCGTTGCCTTTGCAAGCTCTTTTATTTCGCCTGCAACAACAGCAATGCCTATTCTTGTCTATCTGCTCTTGCAGCTTTTATGGTTGTATTTAGAGCAAGCAAGTTGGTTTGTTTTGATATTTCAGAAATATTCTCTGTAACTTTGCCTATCTTAATTAATAGCTTTGCCAAGGTCATCTTCTCATAATTTTTTCTCCCTGGTTTTATTATAAATATCAGTGTGTGGCTGGTTATAATATTGGCTGTCAGATGTCAAAACGTAAGCTATAGTGAAATCTGAAAAATTCTGGCTGTTTGAGTGAAGCAAGTTTCCAGCGTTTTTAAATTTTATTATAGCTTAGGAACGTGTATAGCCGAAATTAAAACCAACCTCTAAAGTGTAGATAAAATATGGAACAATTTTTACTTTTTTTGGAAGCAGATTATGGTTAAATAATAAAAATATATTTGAGTGTGGAGAATTTCAGACATTTTTAAAATTTATCTGCTGGTTGAAATAAGAATCAAGCTTTAAAAATTATATAACTATTATAAAATGCATGAAAAAGTTAATATGTGGTAAGGATTTTTAGATGCAGGGTTGCATTTATATATTTACTGTCTAATTAGGAAAAGACCAAATAAATAGTAAATATTTTATAAAATAGTTACTATTTATTAAACCTCAAAAATGGTTTAAGGTCAATAGATAATGTTGATTATTTCCCGTTAACTCTTTATTTGAGTGTTTTTTTAAAAAACGACAGGA
>DAOWNP010000099.1 GCA_030642545.1 Desulfobacteraceae bacterium
ATGCTTTTTTTGATTTTTGGTTTTTTTGCAGTCTCATCAGCTCATACACCATTTATGGCCTGTTTTGACAATGGTGACGGTACCATCACCTGCAATGGCGAATTTTCAGATGGATCTTCAGCTGCTGAAGTAGCTATACGGATAGTTGACGGTCAAGAGAAAATTTTGATACAAGGGCGAATGGATGAAGACAGTGAATATACCTTTAAAAGGCCCAAAGGTGTTTTCACGGTAATTTTGGATGCTGGACCTGGACATGTGGTCAAGGAAAAGAGCGATAATATAACAGAATGAAAAAAAATAGAGGTTGTTTTGTCCTGATTCGTTATTTACTACTCTTACGGATTGTCGTTTAAAATATCATTATAATAATTTAAAAGGTTTTGATCATTTGAAAGAATAAATCTTGTTATGCTTTCAGCCTGGTTTTTTGCAGTAGAAATAAACAGTGCTGCTGTTTTTTTCTTTGCTTCTGACTTTAATGCATCTATAGTCATAAGATAAGAGATCATTGTTTCTGTCCCAAGCAAAACAAGCCTCGCTGAGTGATATTCCTGATATTTTATATCTTTTTTCTCTTTAATATAATTTATTGATAATTCAAGCTGAGATCGAATATATCGTGCACCAGCAATCAACTCTGATACATTATTAAAATCATGATTATTTTCGTAGCTATTTATTATTTCAAGTAATGTCCCATCTGTTACACCACCTATCGCAGCTAAAATCTGGAGCTGGGTTGTTCCCTCATATATTGATGTAATTCTTGCATCACGATACAGTCTTTCTACTGCAAATTCACATGTATATCCTACGCCTGCATGTATTTGAATTGCATCATAACATATTTTATTTGACATTTCAGCTATATAACTTTTTACAAAAGGAGTAAGAAGAGCTGAATATTTTGCGTATTTTTTTAGCTTTTTTTGCAAATCTTTTTTCTTTTCTGGATATTTTTCTATTTTATTTTCAAGTCCGTCTTTAATATCAACACATCTTGAAGCTTCATAAAGAAGAGTCCTTGAAGCTTCAATATTTACCTTCATTAAAGTCAGCATTTCAAATATAGCAGAAAATTCGTAAATCGGCTTTTTAAATTGTACCCTTTTTTTAGCATAAGACAAAGATTCTCTATATGCTGCTTCAGCTATTCCTAAAGCTTGTGCGGCAACAGCAAGGCGGGCAAGATTCATAAGATGCATAGTATATTTTATAAGCCCTAATTTTCTTTTCCCAAGCAATTCAGCAGGTGCGTTATTAAATTGAAGTTCACATGTAGGAGAACCGTGAATACCAAGTTTGTGTTCTATTCTTCTTATTTTCATTTTGTCATCTCTTCTGTAAATAAACAAAGAGAGACCTCTTCCACCTATATGGCCTTTTTCTGATCTTGCCATAACTAAGGAAATTTCAGCACAACCATTGGTTATAAAACGTTTAACTCCGCTTAGTTCCCATGTGTTATCATCTTTTAAACTGGCTTTGAGCATAGCTGCCTGAAGATCTGATCCTGCATCCGGCTCTGTTAGTGCCATTGATCCCATTACACTGCCTGATGCAAATAAAGGCAGATATTTTAATTTTTGTTCTTCAGAACCAAATTTTAAAATTGTATCAGAGATACCCTGCAAACCAAAAATATTCATAAAAGAAGCATCTGCTCTTGAAATCATCTCAACAGCCATAATATAAACAGTAATGGGTATTTGAATACCGCCATATTTTCGTGGTATAGAAAAACCGGTTAGATCTGCCTGTTTTGTTTTTTCAAAAGAATCTAAAATATTTTCAGGAAATATCACTTCTCCATTTTCAAATACGATTCCATCTCTATCCACATTAGCTGCCCGTGGAGCAATAAAACCACTTGCTATATTCCCCACTACCTCAAGAACTTTATTATAATTGTCCATAGCATCAGCTTCATTTTGAGGAGCATGCAGAAAATCATCTTTTTCAGAAAAATTGTCTTCCTTTAGGTTAATAATTTCTGAAATATTCATGTTATTGAAGTGAAACAGTATATCTGAATTATCTGAATAAAAATTTGGCACGTTTAATCTCCTGCTATATCGCTTTAAGCATTTTCGTAATTACATCTTCAACTGTACCTACTATACCATAATGGGCAATTTTAAATATTGGAGCTTCAGGATCACTGTTTATAGCTATAATCCGGTTTGCTTCTCCCATACCGGCACAATGCTGTATCTGTCCTGAAATCCCACATGCAATGTATAGATTGGGACGCACTGTAATTCCGGTTTGACCTACCTGCCTTTCTCTGTTAAGCAGTCCTAAATCTGCTACAGGTCTTGAAGAACCAACTTTGGCACCAAGCTTTTTTGCAAGTTTTTTTACAAGGTTTAAGGCAGCAGGAGCTGATGCACCCATACCGGCTGAAACAATAATGTTAGCAGATTTCAAATCTACTGTTTTTTCTTTTTCGATAGATTCTATAATGCTGGTTAAATAATCTGATTCAGATAAAGAATTTTCTTCATGTATAATTTCTGATTTACACTGAGGATTTTTTATCTGTTTTTTCATTACTCCTTCACGCACAGTTGCCATACTCGGGCTTGTTTCAGGAGATACAATGGTTGCTATAATATTGCCTCCAAATGCCGGTCGTATCTGCATCAGTATATTTTTATAATTTTTTTTCTTAAATTTGTAATCACCGATTTTCAACTCTGTACAATCAGCTGTTAATCCGCATTTTAAAGCTGATGCTACTCTTGGAGCTAAATCTCTGCCCATAGCTGTGGCTCCAAAAAGCACAATTTTTGGTTCGTATTTTTTAATAATATTTGTTATCAATTTTGAATAAGGAACAGAAGTAAAGTCAGACAGCTTTATCATCAACATAATATACCTTTTTGCATCCAAATTGTCCTAACCCTGAGAGTTCTTCTGACCCGTTATAGCCTACTGCAACAGCAGAAACTTCCTGGGATAACTCCTTTGAAAGATCATAAGCTTTGCTTATAATCTCAGCTGTTATATCTTTTATTTTTCCTTTTTCAAATTCTGCAACAACCATTATACCTTTATTACTATCCATAATTAACTCCTAACCAAAAACATGGTTTTGGTTTAGTTCCCTGAAAAGAGTATTTATCCCATCATCTGTATTTGAAATCATTTTTGCTCTGCCAGTAGTTAAAACCACATTATCAACTTTTACAACCTTTGTAGGAGAACCTGAAAAACCACATTTTGATTCTTCTGCATTTATTGAATTAATATTCCATTTCTCAGCAGATATATCAGGAAAAGATATCTTTTTTGAAAAATCATCTGCTTTGAGTTTTTTATAGGTCATTATAAGCTTTACAGAAGGCGGTCTGGGTTCATTTGTATCAGATGTTACTGTAAGAAGTACGGGGAATCTGCTTTTTACAATTTCAGCTCCAGTATCAGTTTCGCGTTTTACTGTTATGGAATTTTTACTTATTTTAACAGTTTGAAAAATATTGGTAATTTGATTAATATCTAATTTTTCAGCAATCTGAGGTCCAACCTGTGCGGTGTCTCCATCAATTGCTTGTCTTCCACAAAGAATAAGATCAAAATTCCCATTTTTCTCAATTGCTGATTTCAAAATATACGATGTTGCCAGGGTATCAGATCCTGCAAATTTTTTATCTGAAACAAGAATTACTTTATCTACACCACGGTATAAGCACTCTTTTAATATATCAACAGCAGATGCAGGCCCCATAGTTATAGCTGTTATATTTCCATCGGTTATTTTTTTAATTTTTAATGCCTCTTCAAGAGCATTTAAATCTTCAGGGTTAAATATTGCAGGTAGAGCACTTCTATTGATGGTTCCATCTTCTTTCATGGCATTACCGGAAACATTATGAGTATCTGGTACCTGTTTAACAGTAACTACAATGTTAAACCCCATATATCTATTCTCCTTATTAATCATTGTTTAATATAAAATATATTAAGTTTTTTTCAGCAGTCTGAATAGCAGGCAGACTATTACATGTTCCTAAGATTAGACTATAATCCTGTTTTTAATTTAAAAAATTATAATAGTCTGATTTTGATATCAGAAGATAAATATAAAAACAAGCATATTTAAATAGTGTCTGATAAAAAAAACATTGTTTATATCTAATATTTACGATCTACGAAAAATATATATGTATATTATTCTTCTATCTAAGTTTTTGCTGAATAATCTTCAGGTTGGTTTTAACAAGTTGTAATGTTTTATTTTTATAAAATTCTCTTAAAAATTTTACTTGTAATGAATCAGGTGCTTTATTTAACAGATTTGCATTTATTATCATTAAAATACAATCCATATCAGCCATTATTTTAATCCGGCTTTTTATATCATAAAGGATAGATGTATCTCCAAAGAAATCACCCTGTTTTAATATTTTTATATCTTCACCTAAAAAAACCAAAACTTTTCCGATAATAACAATATAAATATTACTAATTGAACTAATTTTTTCATCTATAATCCATGCTGACTGCTCATAGTGCTTCCAGCTTGATATTTTAATAAGTTCTGAAAAATCTGAATCCTGAAAATGAGTGAAAAAATTTATCTGTTTTAATAAAGATAATTTTTTTTTATCAAGTTTATTTAAAACTGTTGAGTCACTACCTTTAATAACTCCATGAAGAGCATCAGCAAAAAGTTTTGAACTTTTAAACCGCTTGCCCGGATCTTTGCTCATAGCTTTTTGTACAATTTTCTCTATTTCTGGTGATATATCTGAAACATACTTACTGATAGATTCTGGTTTTTTATTTACAATCTGATATATAATCTGATAATAATTATCGCCTGTAAAAGGTCTTTTTGCAGTTAGAAGTTCATACATAACAACTCCTAATGAGTATATATCAGATCTGGCATCTATTTTATTACTTCCACTGGCCTGTTCAGGTGACATATAAAATATTGTACCCTTTATTTTATTTGATGTCTCAGATACTTTGTCTCTGTTTTCTGATAAAACATGAGCTATACCAAAATCCATTAATTTTACTTCACCTTCAGATGTCATCATTATATTGGATGGTTTAATATCAAGATGTACATATCCCTTTTGATGGATATAATCAAGTGCATGACAGATATTATATATTATTTCGAGAATTTTTATTACGGGGAGACGTTTATCTTGTTTTGAATGTATCTGAAGACCTGCTCCATCTATAAATTCAAGAGCAATAAAAAATCTGTTGTTAGCAAATCCGGCATCATAGGTAATTGCAATATTTGGATGTATAAATTGTGCAGCTACTCTTGCCTCTTTTAAATAACCTGATAAAGAGTTTTGATCTGTAATAAGTTTTGCATCAAATTTATTTTTATCTACCTTTAAAGCAACTGTCCTGCCAAGCACAGGATCAAATGCTTTATATACAACAGCCATCCCTCCTTTTCCTGCTTTAGATATTATTTTATAACGACCAAATGCTTTATTTAAATTTTCAGATGCCATAGAATAATATTATCTGATATTATAAAAACCAAAATACACATCACAAATTATTTGTGATGTGTATTAAGGAACGTGGATGAAATAACTTCCACAAATAGGCACATAGATTTAGAGTTAGATTTGTTCGATCTGAAAATTCAAAAGCAGAAAGAATAGCTGGCTCTTTTGATGTTTTTGTGGTTTTAGATCGAACAAAGATGACTTCGAATTTATTATGTATAATTGCGTAAGAGCCGTTTTGTCCATGTTCCTAAATTAAGAAGCATGAATATAATATTTTTCATGTTTCCTGATTTTTTTACAAAATTCAGACTGTTTATCAATTTACAGCCTCTTTTAGAGCTTTTCCTGAAGTAAATTTGGGAACATTTCTGGCTTTGATTTGAATTTCTTCTCCTGTTTGAGGATTCCTGCCTTTTCGAGCCTTTCTATTTACAGATTTAAATGTTCCAAACCCGATCACAGTAACAGATTCCTGGTTGGATAATGCCTCTGAAATTGAAGAAAAAATACATTCAACAGCAGCCTGAGCATCTTTTTTATTACCAAGAACAGTTGCAACCTTAGTAATTAAATCACCTTTATTCACACAAAACCTCCTTAATAATTAATAGTTTCAAACAAAATTAAAACCGCTGTATCCATATTTTATTGATTAAAAAAATATTGTTTATTATATAAAAATAATGAAGAGAATTATCTTTATATAAATAATTTTATGATTTATATAATTTAAGGTATTTTACACAAATATAAGAAATTGTATTGTTATTAGTAGAATTAAATTTATAACAAATATGATTTACTATTAGCTACTTTATTTATTGTGTCAAGAAAATATTGTAATTAATTTTAAAAAAATCATTTTTTTAAAAAGACTTTTAAAAGCCGTATGAATATTTTACTTATATCAGCCATAGAAAAAGAACTCGAAAATATTTTATTAAAAATATCTCATAGTTCTTGTTATAAGCATGTGGGGAAAAAAATTGTTTCAGGCAAATTATATGGTAAAACAATAAATATTCTTATTTCCGGACCTGGAATAGTAAATGCTGCACATGCTTTAACCTATGCAATTATAAATTTAAAACCAGATTTAATTATTTTATCCGGATGTGCAGGTTCATTTGCTAAATCTGATTTATATGTAGGAGATATTGCTGTTGCAACAAAAGAAATTGATGTTCATTTGGGAATTGAACCGGAAAATAGTCTTAAAAACACAAAAGAACTCCCCTTTTATATAATTAATAATAATTTTAAATTAAAAAACATTTATCCTCTTGATACTGTATTCGCCAACAATGCATTTTCTATTATAAACAGATACTTTAAAAACATAGATGTAACTGTAAAAACAGGTCCTTTTATTACAGTATCCCAAATTACAGCTACAAAAAAAACTGCTGATTATTATTATAACAGATATGTTCCCTGTATGGAATCTATGGAAGGTTCTGCTATAGCTCATATCGCTATATTATACAAAATACCATTGATTGAAATTCGTGCTTCAAGTAATTTGGTTGGCATAAGAGAGAAAGATCAATGGAATTTAGATATTGCTTTTAAGAGATCATCTCAAGCAGTTTCTCTTTTAATAAAAGATTTGTAATAAGATTTGTAATATAACTTGTAAAAAAGCAAAGGATAGTATACAAAGAATAATATATGTTAAATACATTTAGACTTGGGTATTCAACCTGTCCCAACGACACTTTTATTTTTAATGCACTGGTTCATAATCTAATCTTTTGTAATGGTTTTAAGTTTGATCCTGTTTTAGAAGATGTAGAAACTTTAAATAAAAATGCATTATATAATATCTATGATATTTCAAAACTCTCTTTTGCAGCTATAGCCCATGTTGCAGATAAATATGCTCTTTTAAAAAGCGGAGCTGCTTTAGGCTATGGTTGTGGACCTGTAATAGTTGCAAGAAAAGATACAAAACTACATGAAATTATAAAAAAAACAGTATTGGTTCCGGGAAAATTAACAACAGCAAATCTTTTATTAAATTTGTTTATTTCAGATTACTTTAATACAAAAATAGAAACAAAATTTATTGTTTTTGATAAGATAATGCCAAATATAATAAATAAAAATGCTGATTTTGGTATAGTTATTCATGAAGGAAGATTCACTCTTGATAATAACAATTTGAAATGTTTGGTGGATTTGGGAGAATGGTGGGAAAACAAAACAAATCTTCCAATACCTCTTGGCGGAATTGTTATAAAAAGAGATATCTCAAAAAATATTGCTGGTAGAATTGAATCTTTAATTAAAAAAAGTATTGAATTTGCTTTTAACAACAAAAATATAGCAGACAGTTATATAAAAAAACATGCAAATGAGATGGAAAAAGAGGTGATTGACCAGCATATTAAACTTTATGTTAATAATTTTTCAAAAGACCTTGGAGAGTCGGGAATACATGCTATTAGGAAATTATTTGAGATTTCAAGGCAAAAAGGGTTAATCCCTGAATGCAATAAACCTTTATTTGCATGTTTCTGATTTTTTAGTTTTTAGATCGACAGGCGGATGCAAAACGCTAATTTATCCAATTTCTGCGTTAAAAAATAAATTTAATC
>DAOWNP010000001.1 GCA_030642545.1 Desulfobacteraceae bacterium
GTTTTTGCATGCAATTCAACATATTGGCACAATGCCTTTTTCAAAGTACTATACATAGGGATGTAGGCAATGTTTTGAACTCGTAAATGTCCAAAAAATACCCAACTAACTGATTTGACACTATTATAGGTACAAATTCGATGTTTGAGATACGAGGTCTGAACTAATAGCGTTTTATCTATAATCCCGCATCTTAAAAATACACCAAAGCATATGGATTTGATGATCATTTTAAATATGCTGCCTTTATCGCAGCATGCACTTTTTCACTGTACATTCCCTTGAAAATCCTTTTCAAGCATATCGAGATGGCTTTTGATTATATTATCTAAAATCATAAAACGCATCTTCCTCAATTACACATCATAATTTCCAAATCAAATATCCGGTACATGCAGTTTAAGATTATAAAAAAGTTTATAGTTACCCTTCATACCTGAATTATCCGACGATGCAACTATCAATCTCTCTTGCCCTTTCACCATAATAAGAGTGCCCATCCCATCCTGCATATACATTCCACCATCATTCCAGCCTCTTTTTTTGAGCTTTTGTTTATAAAAGGTAAAAACCTGTTTTAATGAAGCATTACTTCCCATAGTCACGGTATAGATATTTGGAGATTTCATTTCTGTTCCAATCTTATCGCCAGGATGTTTGGGAATTATCTTCCACAAACCACTTGCTGCCCCTTTATCCATATTAATCTGCCTGCTCGTATTCATTGCCTGAGTCATAATTTGCTGAAGCTGTTCCATTTGTTCTGGATCAGCATTCTCACCTAAAACCTGCTTTAATTCTGACACAATTTCTTTCACATCTATATCATTAATATTTGTTTGGGAATCTGATTGCCGGCTTTTATTACTAAATCCACTTTTTTTCCCGACCATTGCAGCAAAATCCATACCCATAACAGCCATTATACTATTCACTTTTTTGTATCCTACTGGACGTCGAAATAATTTTTTAGATGGTTCCCCTGTATTTATATTTCTAAACTCCATTACTTGTCCGTTCTCCATCTGTATTCTTAAAGGAAATTTAAAGTTATCATTCACCCACAAAATTTCCGTACTTGTATGTTTCATTCCCATTATTGACGTAGTTGTAGTCACCTCTTTTTTTACACACTTATATCCACTAACCTTTTCTGTGCTAAGAATCTTTTCTGAATCAACATTTTCGTACGATTTTAATTTTTTCAGCATATCATCTTCATCTATTTGAGACTCAAAAAATAATTTTTTATCATGATTGTAAATATATTGTGTGTTTTGTTTTATAAATCCAAAAACACTTAAATTCCGTGTTATACCGCCATGTCCCCCTATAGGCAATCCATCCATTCGATAAGCATTTTTTGTAATATATAATTTTGAAGTATTAATCACTTTTCCATTATGCGAAATCATAACCTGATCTGTAGAAAAACTCTCAATTTTACCACCAAAAAATGCATGAGATGGTAAGGGAAATATCATAAAACACAAAAAAACTACTAAAAAAAATTTCATTCTTATGTTACTGTAAACAATATTGGTAAATTCCATTAAATCCCCCTTGAAAAAATTATAATATCCAGTTTATCCCAAAATTGATAATACAACTGAAATAATAATTAGTTACACCAAAGAGATTTGTTTATCAATCTGTATTCAAAAAGTTTTTTTATCTTGTATATTTAATTTTGAAAAGAGCAGCTATAAAAATTGCAGGGGATATAAGAAAGAATTAAAACTAATCTCCAGTTTTATAAACTGCTGATATTATACAACCTGCATGTATTGTCAAAAATAATAGATGAGAGCTCTTCTTTATTATCTCCTCTTGTTTCTGCAAGTTTTAACAAAACGGATTTAACAAAAGCCGGCTCATTACGCCGAAAGTGATTTTTTTCAGGGGCAGGGGTTAAATAAGGAGCATCTGTTTCAATCAGAAGTCTTTTGTCAGGAATTTCAGGCACAAGCTTTCTCAAAGCAGCACCTCGGCCTTTTATGGTAATAATTCCGGTTATACCTATATAAAGACCCATAGACAGATAAGCTAAAAGCTCTGATCTGTTTCCACTAAAACAATGCACTACACCATTAACATCTCCGCTTGTATTTGCCTTTAAAATTTCAAGAAACCGCCCTTTGCTATCTCTTTCATGAAAAATAATTGGAAGGTCTAAGCTTACTGCTCTCTCTATCTGCTTTATAAACCATTTTTCCTGAACTACTTTTGAAGAGAACATCCTGTTAAAATCAAGACCAATCTCACCCCATGCTTTTACTTTAGGACTTTCAGACAATTTTTCAAGTTTATCTAACACATTTGTATTACAATCTTTAGCATCATGTGGATGTATTCCAACTGATGCAAACAGACCTGAAAATTTTTCAGCAAGAGTTACCGCTTTTATTGAACTTTTTCGGGTCACACCTACAACCATCATATTAGAGACACCTGCTGCATTTGCTTTACTAATCACATCTTTTTGATCATTATCATATAAATGATCATCTAAATGGCAATGACTATCAAATAATTTCATTATTTTCAAAAACACCTTTTTTATAAAAATAAAGTTCCCGTTCTCAAGGAATGTTGACCAAATAATTTCCACAAACAGGCACATAGATTAGGCAAAGATGGCCTGTATCCATGATGTATAATTGGGAAAGAAAGTTTTATCCATGTTCTTAACTAATATTAAGTTTTGAAAGACGATACCTCATTGATCTGAAACTAATGTCTAAAAGCACTGCTGCTTTACTTTTATTTCCGTTACAACAATCTATAGCTTTTTTCAAATAAGCACTCTCAATCTCTTCTAATATTTTATCAAGAGCTACCCCGTTTGAGACCTCTTCCAAATCAAAACGCTTTTTTTCCATCCCTTCTATCCACCTTCTTTTGTGAATGGAAATAGACAGACTTTCAGGTAAAATTATATTTGTGGTAGAAAGAGCAACACTTCTTTCAATAATATTTTCAAGTTCTCTGACATTACCAGGAAAATCATATTTATTAAGCATATCTATGGCATAGGAAGATACTTTTGTTATTGTCTTACCCATCTCTACTGAATACTTTTCAAAAAAAAACTGGGCCAATGCTCTTATATCGCTTTTTCTCTCTCTTAAAGCTGGAACCTTTATTTCTATTACATTAAGTCTGTAAAACAGGTCCTCTCTAAAATGTCCGTCTATCACTTCTTTTTCTAAGTTTTTATTTGTAGCAGAAATTATTCTGATATCAACTTCAATATCTTTAACACCACCTACTCTTTTAAAAATTCTTTCCTGAACAGCTCTTAAAAGCTTAACCTGAAGCCCATGACTTAACTCCCCTATCTCGTCTAAAAAAATTGTCCCCTCATGTGCTTCCTCAAAAAGCCCCTTTTTATCATTTGCTGCTCCTGTAAAAGCACCTTTTTTATGCCCAAAAAGCTCACTCTCCATAAGTGCTTCAGGGATTCCTCCACAATTTAGCACAACAAAAGAATTTTTTCCCCTTTTACTCTGTTCATGAATTGCCCTTGCTATGGCTTCTTTACCTGTCCCGCTTTCACCTGTTATAAGTACATTGATTTTACTTTGGGCTACTTGTTTTATCAATTCATATATATGCATCATTCTTGGGCTTGACCCAACTATCCGCTTAAAATGAAGATCGGTTTCTCCTTTATTTCCATCATCATCAAGAGTAGCAGCAACTGTAGATTGAAAATTTAAAGCATGACTTATTGTATTAAGCAATTCATTATTATCAAAGGGCTTGGGAACAAAATCATAAGCTCCTTCATTCATTGCTTCAACTGCAGTTTCTGTGGTTGCATATGCTGAAATCATAATAGCTACAACCTTATGGTTTTTTTTTTTTGCAGCTCTTAAGACATCAAGACCTGTTAAATCACCCAGTTTGATATCACATAAAACAAGATCAAAGTTTTTTTTACCTATTAAAGAGACAGCTTGTTTACCATTTTTAGCAAGAGTTACTTCATAATCTTCTTTTTCCAGCATTATTTGGAGAAACTCGCGCATACTTAATTCATCATCAACAACAAGTATAGATTGGCTGCCGGTTTTTGAATAATTCATTTTTTACCTATTTTTTGATGATTTGAAAGGTTTTGGATAATTGTACAATAAATCTATTAAAAAATATCTATATAGACTTTAAGGAACACACCCAAAATTTTTACATTAGGGTCTATAGTTCTGAATAAACTATTTTACCTCCCACCATTGTTAAAACAGCCCGACCTTTTAACTGCCATCCGTCAAATGGTGTATTTTTCGACAATGAATAAAAATCTTTCAAACAAACAGTATAGTTTAAATCAGGATCAATTATTGTAATATCTGCTATAATTCCTGGCCTGACACCAGTTTCAAGTCCTAATATTTTAGCCGGATTAGTTGACATTTTTTCAATAAGAGCAAATAGAGTCAATCTGTTTTCATGAACCAGTTTTAATCCCAGAGACAGAGAAGTTTCAAGACCAATAATCCCGTTTTGAGCAAGGTCAAACTCAAGCTCTTTTTCAATAACTGCATGAGGTGCATGATCTGTGGCAATAACATCAATAGTATTGTCAAAAAGTCCGCCTATTACAGCTTCCCTATCTTCATCACTCCTTAAAGGCGGATTCATTTTAGCATTTGTATTATAACCTAAAACAGCTTTGTCTGTAAGAGTAAAATAGTGAGGAGCTGTTTCAGCTGTAACTGAAATACCTGCAGCTTTAGCATGGCCTATCGCAATTACAGATTCTTTTGTACTAACATGTGCTATATGAACATGCGTTTTAGTCAGCTTAGAAAGAGCAATATCCCTCATAACCATAATTGATTCAGATTCATTTGCTATTCCGGAAAGCCCCAACAGTGTTGATACATCACCTTCATTCATAACTCCATGATCTGCAAGCTCTAAATCTTCACAATGGGAGATAATAAAAAGCCCCATTCCTCCTGCATATTCCAATGCACGTCTCATAAAAAGACTACTTTCTACAGGATGCCCATCATCTGAGAATGCGATAGCTCCTGCCTCTTTTAAATGAGAAAATTCAGACAGCTTTTTACCCAAAAGACCACAGCTTATAGAAGCCACAGGATAAACTCTTGATAGATTCAAATCACCGGCTTTTTTTAATATATATTCCGTAACTTCTTTATTGTCATTAACAGGATTGGTATTTGGCATACAACAAATAGCAGTAAATCCACCATGCACTGCAGCACGGCAGCCAGTCTCAATAGTTTCTTTATATTCATGACCAGGCTCACGCAAATGCACATGCATATCAATCAAACCGGGAGAGACTATTTTATTAGATGCATCTATTATTTTAAAATCTTTTTCTCTTTCAATACCTGCGGGTTTACTTAAACCAACATGAATTATTTTATCATTTTTAATATAAACATCTGATATTTCATCAATATTTTGACCGGGATCTATAACTCTGCCACCGATAATCTTAATTATCATCTTTAATGCCTCCTGCGAGTAGATAAAATAGAGCCATTCTGACAGCAACCCCGTTGGTAACCTGATCAAGTATTATAGAAAAGGGGCTGTCTGCTGCATCGTTAGATATTTCAACTCCTCTGTTTACAGGTCCGGGATGCATAATCAATACATCCTGATCAGCATTTTCTATATGTTTTAGAGACAATCCATATACTTTATTATATTCTCTTTCAGAAGAGAGTAAAAAATGCTTTTGTCTCTCTTTTTGAAGTCTTAAAACCATAATAACATCAGCACCTTTAACAGCTTTTGAAAAATCAGTTTCTACTCTGCATCCTAAAACCTCTATGCCTTTTGGGATCATAGTAGGCGGACCACAAACAACAACATATGCTCCCATTTTTATAAAACCTGTAATATCTGCTCTTGCCACCCGGCTATGGGCTATATCACCTATTATAGTTATACGTAACCCTTTTAAAGACCCTTTGTTCTCTCTTATTGTCATCAAATCAAGAAGAGATTGGGAAGGGTGGTCATGCATACCATCTCCTGCATTAATAACAGGAACAGAAAGCCTTTTTGATATAAAATGAGGTGCTCCTGAACAAAAATGACGCAATACTATAATATCAGGATTCATAGATTCAAGATTTTTTACGGTATCAAGTAATGACTCACCCTTGACAACACTACTTGATGAAGCTGTCATGGAAATCACATCAGCACTTAATCTCTTGGCTGCAACATCAAATGAGAGTCTGGTTCTTGTACTTGGTTCAAAAAAAACCAAAAAAATGGTTTTACCCCTTAATGTTGGAACCTTTTTTATTGGTCTTTTAGAGATATCTTTCATTTTTTCAGCTGTATCTAAAATAAAATTTATCTCTTCAGGTAACAAAGATGCAATATCAAGAATATCCTTGTTTCTAAGCTGCATGTTAAATCCATATCGTTATTTTAAAAGTTTAGCTATCCTTTTCCATCTCACATAATTTAAAACAGAATTTTTATTATCACTATCCCATGACCAGTAAATAATAAAAGCCTTACCCCTTACAGCATCAAGATTTACAAATCCCCAGAACCTGCTGTCTAAGCTGTTATCTCTGTTGTCTCCCATAACAAATAAAGAATTTTCAGGAACTTTAATAGGTCCAAAATTATCACGCAAACTCAACCCTTCCGGCAATATATCCTTACTTGAATAAATGGCATGCGGGGATTTTAATGGGATATTATTTACAAAAACCTGCTTATTCCTGCAAAACACAGTATCTCCTGCCAGCCCAACAACTCTTTTAATAAAATCTTTGTCAGGGTCTTCCGGATATTTAAATACTATAATATCCCCATGTTTTGGATCTGAGACTGAAATAATTTTATAATTTATAAATGGCAGTTTAACCCCATAAATAAATTTATTTACAAGAATATGATCACCTATCTGCAAAGTCTCTTTCATAGATCCTGAAGGAATTTTAAAAGCCTGGACTATAAAGGTTCTGATAAGCAAAGCAAGTAGTATGGCAATACATATTGCCTCTATATTTTCTCTTAATTTGCTTTTGCCAGACGATTTGGTTTCAATGTTTTTTTTATCAATCGCTTTTGTATTCAACTGATTTTACCTCTTATACTTTATTTTTTTTAAAAAACAAATTACATGATATTTAGGATCATGGAAACAAATAAATCCCCAGTCCGGCTTGTCTTTATTAATTTCCATGACCCTGACTGGGAAGCAAAAATTGTGGCTGGGTCAAAAGAAATTTATCATCTTTAATCCATTTTTTTAAAATTTCTGCAATTTCACGTGCTCTTACCACACTTGAAAGAGGCACTGCTGGTACTTTTTTACCAGAAAAATTAACAAAGCCACTCTTTAGCTCCTGATAGCTTACTTTACCCAGACTTTTTGCTTCTCCTGTTGGATATTCATGTCCATAATCAATTATCTGAGTATAAATATCCTCATCTCTTACTGCTGTATATTGTGCAATTTCTTCATTTAATACAGGTATTGGAATTCCGAGTCCCACCGCCATAGAACATCCATACCCCTGCAAACTAACTCCCACAAGCCACCTCGGACTCATCTGTTTCATATCACCCATAACCCATAATGTCCCTGCTGGATTTACAGGTATGCCTTTTGAAGTTCTATCTACACAAGGATTATGCTGTGTACCATGCCAGGTCACATAGCCTGTTCCACCTCCTAAAAAGATTCTTGTGCCAAGCCCAATGGTTTTATAATAAGGATCATTGAACAATGGACTCAGCTGCCCGGCAGAACAATAATTTACATTACCTGCCTTTGGTTTTAAAGCACCCATATATGTATAAATAATTTTGTTTTTAAGATTTATTGCACAATTATAATTTTGATATCCATTTCTGGGGTTACACAGTGTAGCCTGGGGCAAATCATCTATAGTTACTTCTTTTTCAACATTCAGCTTAGGATAACAATGTGTACCATACCCTTCAGCCTGCAGCAGGATTTTCTTGCCAGCTACGAGATCCTGTATTACATGCCCTCCTCCATAATTAAATTCACCTGGAAAAATTTTATTTAAAGGATCATCTGCCTTAGCTTCAGTAGCGCCTATATAACAATCTACTGCTGCGATTCCAGCATATGCAGCAACATTATTTAACATAACACTGGATGCTTTAATACCTGGCTTTGAATGACCAAAATTTATAAAAGCCCCTGATGAACACATGGGAGCGAATGTACCTGTAGTAACTACATCGACCTGTTGTGCTGCCTCAACAGATCCTTTTTTATCAACAATATCAATAATTTCTTCTGCAGTAACAACAACGGCCTCACCTGATTTAATCTTTTGATTTATTTCAGCATACGTTTTTTTTACTATGGTCTCCTGCATTCTTTATAAATTCCTTTATACTTTCTAAAGCATCATAGATAATATTTCATTCACATATAAACGGAATTTATTTTATCTATACCTCTATTTATTATTCTCTTTCCTTAACCATTTCAATCTTTGTGGTAATATTATTTTTTATCCACTTTTTATCCCACCACTCTATAGGGTTTACAAAAGTATTATGTATTATCATTCCAAAATGCAGATGATCTCCACCTGCCAACCCTGTAATACCTGTCTGGCCTATACCTTCTCCTTTAGATAATACCTGACCTGCTACAACATCTATCTGACTTAAATGAGAATATGTACTAAGTACTCCAAACCCATGATCTAACACAACTGTTTTACCGTAAATACCAACATTATCTCCAAAAACAACAACTCCTTTATTTGCTGCAACAACTGTTGAATGTGCAACTGATGCCAGATCTATACCAAGATGAACCTGCTTGTCTATTACCCTGCCTCTGTATTTATAACTCCGTGAATCAGCAAAAGTTGCTCTTGTAGCTGAGTTTGGTAGTCTTAAAAAGCTGCCTTCCCAAAATATTTTCTTTGCTGTTTTTGCACCCTGAGCCAATATTAATGCTCCATTTTTTTTCCTTAACATTGTATTTACAGAAATAAATTTATCAATAGGAATATTAGATTCATCCATATTATCAATATTAAATTCAGGCATTTTCCATTCTAAAAAACGATCTGATATATTAATAACATCTTTTTTAAAGCGTTTCTTTTTTATATAATGGTACAAACCACATTTTGCCACATTACCTGCTTTATCAAAAGCCTGTATAATAATTTTTGTTTTGTTATTCTGATCAAAGTTCAAAGCAAAAAAAGCCATATATATATCTTTATTTTTAAAATATCCGGAATATCCTGGAAAAAAACGTCCTCCTACCAATACCCCGCTTTTTTCAATCTCCTCTGTTATTTTATAAATTGCAAGCCCTGACCCACCCATAGATATATTATGCTGTCTTGTCAAAACACTTACATAAGGAGGTTTTGTATCTATAACAAACTGTTGTTCCATATAAAAACGATTACCCTGAAACCATTTTCTCCATGAATAATCAGTAACAACTATTCTCAAAATAGCTTTACCATCACTTAAATTCAATTTTAAAGGTTCAATATCTATACTAAGCTCTGTTTCTTTAATTTTACCACCCCTGATAAAATCAACAGCAGGAAATCTTTTTTCCAAAAGAATCTTGTCTACTCCATCTTTATTTATATAAACATTTACCTTCCTCAAACCACTTTTTTTATCTGAAATTTTAAGAGGTATTGTAAGATGTCTGCCTATAAATTCCGAATGCAAATCAAGATTTACTAAAGGTTTTTCACCTTCAAACCGCATAACAAACACTATAACAACAGGAATTAATATAATACAAAATAAAATTATAATAAATTTCTTCCCAACACTTTTTTTGTTTTTTGATCTCACCTGGGATATCCCCTTAATTATATATAAAAAAAAAGATTTTAAAAAATACGATTTGGTTAAAATAGCAGTCAACAAAATATACAGATAACAATTTTGATAAATTTAATTCAAAGACTACAAGCAGGCATATCTATAACAAAATTTTCACCATAAAATCTGCAAAAGAAGCTCTTTTTTTTTTGTCAAAATACGCTAATACTTAAGTAGTTATATCTGAAATTTATAATTTGTTCAAAATTTTATAAACATTATCAGTTATAGCCTGTGTAATCAAGGCAAAATTTTCACCTCTTGACATTTATCAATTCAAAATATAAATTAGATCATTATATTAAACATCTTGAAAGTCTAAAGTTCTTTTAAGTCATTGATATTATAAGTGTTGGTTCATTCTTGCCGTCATTCCGGCGAAAGCCTGCATCCAGAATAATTCCAACAACATAATAAAGCTGGATGCCGGATCTTTGTCCGGCATGACGACAGAACTTTGGACTCTCAAGTTAAACATTATAAAATTTAAAGTTTTTAATAAAAAAATATGAATAAATTAAAATTTGGTCACAACACTCCTTTTATGCTTATTGCAGGTCCATGTGTTATTGAAAACTATAACACCACATACGACATAGCTCTGTATTTAAAAAAACTTACAAAAAAACTTAATATTCCTTTTGTATTTAAAGCTTCCTACGACAAAGCAAACAGGACTTCAATAAACTCGTTTAGAGGCCCCGGTGTAAAAGATGGATTAGATATTCTTAATTCGATAAAAACAGAACTAAATATTAATATTCTTTCTGATGTACATAATATAGACGAAATACAACATGCTGCAAGGATATTAGATATAATACAGATTCCCGCATTTTTATGCAGACAAACAGATTTTATTCTTGAAATAGCAAGAACAGGCAAAACCGTCAATGTTAAAAAAGGTCAGTTTTTAGCTCCATGGGACATAATTCCTGTTATAGAAAAAATAAAATCTACAGGAAATAATGACATATTTATAACCGAAAGAGGTACAATGTTTGGTTATAATAATCTTGTTGTCGATTTCAGAGGTATAAAAATCATGCAGGATAAAACAAATATACCTGTTATCTTTGATGCAACCCACAGTGTTCAATTACCTGGTGCAGGCGACAATTGCTCAGGCGGACAACGAAATCTTGCACCAACACTTGCAAAAGCTGCAATAGCGGCAGGAGCAGACGGGTTATTTATTGAAGTCCACCCAAATCCTGACCAGGCTCTTTGTGATGGACCAAATTCTTTAAAACTTGATGAAATAGAATCTCTTTTATCAGATCTTAAAGCTATAAACAGTATTATCAAACATTCTCAAAATGCTGCATCTTCCACATCAACAGGCATATAATATTATATACTATTATTTTTATATGAAAATGGTAAATTATGAATGGTAAATTATGAATTAAGGAATTCTACTAATTATAAAATGCCAGCCAAATATTATTTCATTTTCATGTTTTATTGTGCCTGTCAGGGCATGTGCGTTATACAAACTTATATACCCATTGTTTTGTATTTATTACACTTTATAATAGTAACTTGTAAAAAGTTGAAATCAGATATAAATTTTAAACTATGAAAACAAACTCTAATAAAATATTAACAGAAAAAATAATACCAGTTTCTATTTTGCTGTGTGATGTAGACGGAGTACTTACCAAAGGTGAAGTAATTTATAGTGATCAAGGAATTGAAACAAAAATTTTTAATGTTAAAGACGGGCTTGGCATAAGACTTTTAATAAATTCTGGTATAGATGTAGGAATTATTACAGGCAGGTCATCTTCTGCTCTTAAACAAAGATGTCATGATTTAGGTATCACTTTAATATATCAGGGCATAAAAAACAAAATAACCGCTTTAAATGAAATAATTAAAACAAAACAAATTAAAAAAGATGAGATAGCTTTTATAGGAGATGATCTTCCTGACCTCTGCCTTTTAAACAGAGTCGGTTTTCCTGTCACTGTTTCAGATGCAGATGAAACAGTAAAAAAAGCAGCGGCCTATATAACAACTGCAAAAGGCGGGTGTGGGGCTGTAAGAGAGGTTTGCGAACTCATACTCAAGTCAAAAGGAGTATGGAAAAACACAATTAAGTCTTTTATGTAAATTTAAAAATTAAACATGCAGATGTTCAATACAAAAAAAAAGCTATCTCTACTTTTCATAATATTTATCACTGTTTTTACTTTCACCTCTATTCTTTTTAAAAACCAAAATAAAAAAGAGATAAAAAAAGAAACTGTTAAACAATTTAACAATGCATCTCTTTCTCTTGACAGAATCAGACAAACAGCAACAAGTAACGGCATAACACAATGGGACCTTGAAGCAAAATCAGCAAAATTATTTGAAGATCAAAACAGAGTGGAATTTTTAAAAGTCTCAATTGTTTTTTTTTTAAAAAATAAAAAAAAAATTTTTCTTACAGCAAACAAAGGTTTATTAAACACGCAATCAAACAACATGTCTGTTTCCGGAAAAGTTATATTAAAATATCAAAAACATAAACTTTTAACCGAGTCATTGCAATACGACCATAAAAAACATATAATATATAATAAAAATTCTCTCGTTAAAGTTTTTAGTGATATAATAAATATAACAGGAAACTCAATAAATATGGATCTTGATACAAATAAAACAATTATTTCTGGAAATGTTATTGGAATTATAAGTGAAAACAGCATATTATAAAATTTTTATTTTTTTGGTTTTACTGGAGTTATGTTCTTCTGCTTTTACAAACAGTTTATTTGCAAACCAGATAAACAAGCAAAAGTCTTCAGGTACAATGGGCACAATGCCGATACTTGATGACAAACTTGAGATAAACAAACAAGATAATAAAAACAATATTCTTATTCTGGCAGATAAATTTACTTCAGATCAAAAAACAGGTTGTGCAATATTTACAGGAAATGTCAAAGCCACTCTAAAAAATAATGTTCTAACCTGCGGACAGCTCAAAATATTTTATAACAAAGACAGCAATAACAAAAATAACAAAGACAGCAGTATGAATTCTGTAGGACAATCAGCAAAAAAAATTATTGCTGAAAAGAATGTCTACATACTTTTTGACAAAAACATAGCTGAATCAGATAAGGCAGTTTATACAACATTAACAGAGATACTTGTTTTAACAGGAAAAAATGCAAAACTAACAACCGAAACCGATTATATTTCAGGCAGTAAAATTACTTATAATAAAAAAGACGCTCGTATTTTTGTTGAAAAAGGATTAAATAAACAGATAGAAGCTTTAATTTATCAAAATAACAGATAAATCTTTAAAAAAAGTTATATTTATACTAATGTTAAATTTACGACTTGAAAAACTTGTTAAAATTTATAATGATAGAACTGTGGTAAATTCAGTAAGCCTTAAAGTTACAAGTGGTAAAGTTATAGGTTTGCTTGGTCCAAACGGAGCTGGCAAAACAACAACATTTTATATGGCTGTAGGTATGATAAAACCGGAAAATGGACATGTATTTCTTGATCAGGAAGATATAACAAATATGCCTATGTATTTAAGAGCCCGAAAAGGTATTGGATATTTGCCTCAGGAATCATCCATATTTAAAAAATTAACAGTAGAGGAAAATATAACTGCAATTCTTGAAATTCTGCCAATTAAGAAATCAGACTATAAGGCAACGGGACAGATGTTGTTAAAAGAACTCGGAATACAACACCTGTCAAAACAAAAAGCCAGCAGTCTTTCAGGAGGAGAAAGAAGACGGCTTGAAATTGCACGGGTTCTATCAACAAAACCGTCTTTCATCTTGTTAGATGAACCTTTTGCAGGAATTGATCCTCTCGCAATAATTGATATACAAAAAATAATACGCTATCTTTGCAAAAAAAAGATAGGCGTTCTTATTTCAGATCACAACGTAAGGGAAACACTTGGGGTTTGCGATACTGCTTATATCTTAAACAATGGACAGGTAATTGAATCAGGAACACCTGAGGAAATTACAAACAGCAAAATCGCACGTAAAATTTATTTAGGTGAAAAATTTAAACTTTAAAATATGGCATTCGAACTTAAACAATCTTTAAAGCTTTCTCAGCAGTTGGTGATGACTCCACAACTGCAAATGGCAATTAAACTTCTTCAGCTGAATCAACTTGAACTCCAGAATGCAATAACTCAGGAGTTAAAGGAGAATCCGACTCTTGAAGAGACACAAGAGACAGCTGATGAAAATATAGCAGACCAACAGGTATCTGAAAACAGTGAAGCTGAAATAAAAGAAGTTAAATTTGAGGATAATGTTCAACAAGAAATTGATTGGAACAACTATCTCGGTGAATATAATTCTCACGGGAAAGCACAATATGAATCAGAAAAAAAAGATGCCCCTGAATATGATTCTTTTATTGCTCTCAAAGAATCTTTAAACGAACATTTACTATGGCAGTTTTCAATGACATCTCCTGAGTCTGCCTCTGAAAAAATCGGGAGCTTTATAATAGGAAATATAAATAAAGACGGCTATCTTTATGATATATCTGTAGAAGAAATTGCAGATAAAACCCATACATCTGTTGAAAAAGTCAGTTCAGTTTTATCTCTTATACAAACTTTCGATCCTCCAGGAGTATGTGCAAGGAACCTGTCTGAATGTCTGTTGCTCCAATTAGACAGGCTTATGATAAAAAATGAAAAAATAAAACAGATAGTTAAAAATCATATAAAACATCTTGAAAATAAAAATTATAAACTTATAGCCAAATCATTAAAAATAAGCATTGAAGAAGTTATATCACTGGTACAGATAATTAAAAATTTAGAACCAAAACCAGGCAGGCTATTTTCAGATGAAACACCCCAATATATCAATCCTGATATATATGTTCATAAAATAGATGATGATTTTGTTATTGTATTAAATAATGAAGGAATGCCTTTATTAAAAATAAATCCTTATTATAAAAAAGCAGTATCTCAGAAAAAAATTATTGAAGCTGACACCAAGGAATATCTCCAGGAAAAAATGCGTTCTGCCACCTGGCTGATAAAAAGCATTCACCAAAGACAAAAAACAATATATAAAGTCATGCAAAGTATTTTAAAGTTTCAGCATGACTTTTTTGAAAAAGGAATTTCTTTTTTAAAACCAATGATTCTAAAAGATGTAGCTACTGACATTGATATGCATGAATCCACCATCAGCAGAGTAACCACTAATAAATATGCATATACACCTCAGGGTATTTTTGAGCTTAAATATTTTTTTAACAGTTCCATAAAACGTTCCCATGGAGAAAATATAGCTTCTGCAAGTGTTCAGGAAAAAATCAAAAAAATCATTGAAAACGAAAACAGTAAAAAACCATACAGCGATGACAAAATATCTGAAATTCTAAAGGATTCAAATATTAACATTGCAAGAAGAACCGTTGCCAAGTACCGTGAAATGATCGGTATATTATCGTCAAACAAACGCAAACAATTTTAAGGAGGCTTTTTTTATGCAAATATCTGTTACTTTTAAGAACCTTGATCCCTCCGAACATCTTAAATCGTATATCAAAGAAAAATTAAACAAGTTTGACAAATTTTTTGATAATTATGCAGAAGCAAAAGTCGTTTTATCTATTGAAAAATTCCGCCATATAGCAGAAATAAAACTTTTAAGCGGTAAATTACAGGTAAATAGTAAAGAAGAAACACATGATATGTATCCTGCCATTGATATGGTATTAGACAAATTAGAAAAACAAATCAAAAAAAATAAACAGAAACAAAAAATTAAAACCAGAGGTTTTAAAGCCAGGCAGATGGGAAATGAGTTTATAAGAGACGATCATGCCAATCAGGCAGAAACAGCTCAATACGAAATTATTGATAAAACTCTGTCATATACCTCTATAGAGGTTAATGAAGCCATTATGCAAATGAAAATGACTGATACTGATTTCTTTGTATTTACAAACATAAAAACAGATAAAATAAATATTCTTCGTATGCAGGATGATAATAAATTTGAATTAATTCAGCCTGATAACAACAACAATAACAATTAGATAAATTTGGAAAAATCGGTTAAACATTAATGGAAATACTTGATTTATTAAAAAAAGAGACAATCAAAGTTGATCTTAAATCTAAAAATAAAAGGGGTATATTAAATGAACTTGTAGCTCCCATTGCCGATAAGTACAAAATCAAGCAGGATAAAATTGTTAAAGTTCTCCTTGAACGGGAAAAACTCGGCAGCACCGGTATAGGAGATGGTATTGGAATTCCTCACGGAAAATTACAGGACATAGATTCATTTATATTGGGACTTGGAATAAGCAAACAGGGAGTTGACTTTGACTCAATGGATGGAAAACCTGCATATATCTTTTTTTTATTAATTGCACCTGTAGATTCAACAGGCACCCATTTAAAATTATTATCAAAAATTTCAAAAATCCTTAGAAATGAACTTTTTAGAGAAAAGCTGATAAATGCTATAAATTCAGACGAGATCCTCTCTTTAATACAAAAAGAGAATGAAAAAATTTGATAAAAACAGAGTTTTTAATTATTAAATCTTATTATTGTTTTATTTTATATTATGGATAAATCTAATATATATATTATAACAGGGCTTTCAGGAGCAGGGAAAAGTACAACACTGGCAGTTTTTGAAGATGCCGGATTTTATTGTGTTGATAACCTTCCTGTGGCTTTACTCCCAGAATTTCTTAAAATACCCATTGAAAACAAACCTAATATTAAAGGATTTGCCTTTGTTATGGATCTTCGTGAAAAAGATTTTACAACAAAGGCACCTGTTATATTTAATATGTTAAAAGCTCAAGGATTTCTATTAAAAATTATTTTTCTTGAAGCTGCTTTTAATGTTCTAATAAAAAGATTCAGTCAAACAAGAAGACAGCATCCTTTAACATTTAAAAATAATTTACACCAAAGTATACATGAAGAGATAAAACAACTTTCACCAGTCAAACTAATTTCAGACAAAATAATCGACACTACAAAAAGCAACATACACCAATTAAAAACCATCATCATTAAATCTATCATAAAAGAAGAGATTACAACAAACCACCTGATGTATATATATATATTGTCATTTGGTTTTAAATATGGTATTCCTGTTGATGCTGATTTGATTATAGATGTACGGTTTCTTGCAAATCCCTATTTTGTTCCACAACTAAAAGATCTTAATGGAGAAAACAAACTTGTCAGTGATTATGTTTTAAATAACAAAAATGCTACAATTTTTTTAGAAAAATATTTTAGCCTTATTGATTTTTTAATTCCCCTTTACAACAAGGAAGGAAAAGCTTACTTAACAATAGCAATTGGTTGCACAGGAGGAAAACATCGAAGTGTTGCCATTTCAACAAAGGTGTTAAATCATATTGTAAAACTTGATTATTTAGTTTCTGTTACACATAGAGACATAAAAAAATAGTAAGGAACGTGGACACGAAATAAATTTGCTATAATACATCATAGCTTCAGTACCTATCTTGTATAAGTTAATTCACCATGTTCCTTTTAGCGTTTACAGGTCACTATATCTGCTGTTACTGACAGATACTTGAAATTTAATAAAGTACATATATCTGCCGTATCCACACCTTATACCTGCAGCACCCTGTATTCGTTTATTATTTGATGACTTACAGATATCCGATGTGAACAATTACAAAAAACAAGAGTTTTACAAAAAATGGTTTAAATAATTTTGTCAATATTTTTAAGCCTGAGGTATTATGATAGGAATTCTTATTGCTACACATTGCAGACTTGGTGAAGCATTAATTGAATCTGCCGAGTTTATATTAAACAAAAAACCGGAGTTTCTTGAAGCTGTTTCAATAGATATCAATGAAAACACAGATTTTTTGTGCAAAAAAATAAAAAAAGGATTAAAAAAAGTAAATAATCAACAAGGTATATTGATTTTAACAGATATGTTTGGTGGAACACCATCAAACTTAAGTTATACTTTTCTTGAAGAAGGACATATTGAAGTCTTATCTGGTGTAAATCTGCCAATTTTATTAAAAGCTATAAATATAAGAAAAAAAGATGTAAGTGAAGCGGCAAAACTAATAGAAGAACAAGGGAAAAAGAGTATCTCACTTGCAAGTGGAATATTAAAAGGAAACAAAAAAACTAATTTCTCTCTTTGATTATTTATATAAATTTTAACTTTAAAGGAGGTTAATAAAAATGAGTATTAAATTAGGTATTAATGGCTTCGGCAGAATAGGTCGAATGATTTTCAGAGCAGCATTAAAACACTCTGATGTTGAAGTTGTAGCTATAAACGATCTTACTAACCCTGAAACGTTAGCCTATCTCCTATCCTATGATTCTGTACATGGTAAATTAGATAATGAAATTATTGCGGAAGAAAATTCCATTATTGTTGATGGTAAAAAAATTGAAGTAACATCTGTTAAAAACCCATCAGAGCTTAAATGGAAAGATTACAATGTTGATATAGCAGCAGAATGTACCGGACTTTTCGTTGATCGTGAAAATGCTTCGAAACATCTTGATGCAGGAGCAAAAAAAGTTATTATTTCCGCTCCAGCAAAAAACCCTGATACAACAATTGTTATGGGTGTTAACTCTGATTCATACGATAAAGACAAACATCACATAATATCCAATGCTTCCTGTACGACTAACTGTCTTGCCCCTGTTGCCAAAATATTGTTAGATAATTTTGGTGTAAAATGTGGGCTTATGACCACAATACATTCATATACAGGCGACCAGCGTCTTTTGGATTTTCCCCATAAAGATTTACGGAGAGCAAGAGCTGCAGCATTATCCATGATACCAACAACAACAGGTGCCGCAAAAGCCGTAGCATTAGTCCTTCCTCAATTAAAAGGCAAATTAAACGGTCTTGCTGTCCGGGTTCCGACTCCGAATGTTTCAATTGTAGATATCTGTGTAAACATTGAAAAATCAGGCATAACAAAAGATGATATAAATAATGCAATGAAAGAGGCTGCTGAATCCTCTCTTAAAGGAATTTTGGGGTTTAGTAATCTGCCACTGGTCTCTTCTGACTTTAACGGAACAGCCTTATCATCTGTCGTCGACGGACCCACTACATATGTTATTGATGATATGGTAAAAATACTTTCATGGTATGATAATGAAACAGGTTATTCAACAAGGATGGTTGATCTTGCCGCAATGATAGGCTCAAAGCTTTAAAATTTTCCAATCATTTTTTTTTACATACGCTACATAATTTTTTAAAGATAATTCTGGAGATAATTCAATGCAAAACAGAGTACCACTTATAGCCGGCAACTGGAAAATGTACAAAAACTGTTTTGAGGCTGAGCATACAGCAGACGAATTAGTGAAACTTGTATCAGATGTTAAAAATATTGATATAATGATAGCTCCTTCTTTTACCAGCCTTGCATTAGTTAACAAAAAAATCAGCGGGTCAAATATTAGCCTGGGAGCCCAAAATATCTTTTGGGAAGATGAGGGTGCTTTTACCGGTGAAATTTCAAAAAACATGCTAATTTCAGCAGGATGTACCTATGTAATAATAGGTCATTCTGAACGAAGACAATATTTTAATGAAACAAATAAAACAGTAAACAAAAAAATCAAAACCACACTTGAGTCAAAGCTTAAACCTGTACTATGTATAGGTGAAACAGAGCTGGAAAGAGAATCAAAAAAAACATTTTCTGTTCTTGACAAACAGATCAAAGATGGGTTACAAGATTTTACTTTAGAGGATCTTGATTCTCTATCTATAGCTTATGAACCTGTATGGGCAATAGGGACTGGTAAAACAGCCACAAAAGAGCAAGCTCAAGAAGTTCATAAGTTTATACGTTCTTTAATTAGTAAAGAGTTCAATACAGAATTAGCTTCATCCATGAGAATAATTTATGGAGGAAGCGTGAAGCCTGATAATATCTCAGAATTAATGAACATGACTGATATAGACGGTGCTTTAGTTGGCGGTGCAAGTCTAAAATCTAAATCTTTTAGCAAAATTATTAAATTTGAATAAGACAAATGACTTTATTTATTAATATAATTCATATTTTTTCTTGTATAGTTCTGATAATGATAGTACTTCTGCAAACTGGTAAAGGTACTGACATGGGTTCTGCTTTTGGCGGAGGAACAAGCCAAACTTTATTTGGAAGTACAGGTGCCTCAACTTTCTTAAGCAAAGTTACAACTATCATGGCTATTATTTTTATGTTGACTTGCTTTACATTGGCATATATATCTACCAATTCAAGTACAAACAGTAACAGTATAATGAAAAATAAAGCATCAGATACACAAACAACTATTCCTGTATCTAATACTGTAAAAGAGAAAATTCCTTTAAATGAATCTCATGATACTGTAAAGGATACGCCTTTAAATAAAGTTTCTGATGATGATATCGTTAATGATACATCTTTAAATAGTAAGCAGCATACACCTGAAGTTAATAAAACTGAAGTTGAGAATGCAGTTGTGGGGCAGCCAATAGTAAAAAAGAACCTGTAAAAAATGAAGCAAATGAAGTAAACAAAAATATAAATTAATAAAAATCTCTTGCCGAAGTGGTGGAATTTGGTAGACACGCTATCTTGAGGGGGTAGTGGTTTACGCTCGTGCCGGTTCAAGTCCGGCCTTCGGCACCAAATTATATAAAAAAAGCCGTTTTTACTAAATTTTAGTGAAAATGGCTTTTTTATTTTAATTTATCTCATTTTCTATTTTAGGTAAAAAAACTTCAAAAACTGATCCTTTTTTTCGCTTGCTGTTAACAGTAATATATCCGTTATGACTTACTACAATACCATGAACAACAGAAAGACCTAAGCCTGTACCCTCTCCTATTCGTTTAGTTGTAAAAAAAGGATCAAAAATTCTTTCAACATCTTTTTTAGATATTCCGTCTCCTGTATCTTTTACAGTAAGTTTAATAAGTTTATCTGTTTTTATACCGGACAATCTGGATAGTTCATCTGTTTTAATAGTTTCAAGCTCAATATATAGAGTTCCTCCATTTTTCATAGCTTGTGCTGCATTACTACAAAGATTCATAACAAGTTGTTGAATTTGTATGGGATTTGCTAAAACTTTTCCTGTATTATTTCCTATAGATTGTTTTATTTTTACTGTGGAAGGAATCATTGGTCTTAACATTTTTAAGATATCTTTAACTATTGCAGAAAGTTCTACAATTTTTTGCTCAACTTCAGAATTTTTGCTAAAAGTTAACATCTGCTCTACAAGATCTCTTGCTCTTTTACTTGCTATTATAACCTGTTGCATAGAATATTCTGTTTCTGTACCTGCCGGTATATCTTCTAACGCAAGCTCTGTGTTTAAAAGAATAGAGCCTAATATGCTGTTAAAATCATGGGCTATGCCGCCGACTAAAGTTCCAATAGCTTTCATTTTTTGTGCATGAATTAACATAAGTTCAAGTTGATTTTCACGGGTTATATCTCTTCTCACGGAAATATATCTACAGGTTTCTCCTGTTTCATTTTGTATTGGTGAAAAAGTTAATTCAACATCATAAAAACTTCCATCTTTTCTTTTACAATTATGTCTTCCTATCCACCTTTGATTGTTTAAAAGAACTTTTTTAATTTCAGTCTTAAATAAATTTTTATGTTTTTTACCTTCAATTATTAGTAAATTCTTTCCTATCAATTCACATTGTTTGTAACCAGTATTTTTTTTAAAAGCGTTATTTACATATTCAATTGTTCCATTTATATCAATTATGGCAACTCCTTCTCTTATTTGATCAATAGCCATTGCAAGATGAACATGTTTTTGGTCTGTTTTTTCTATACATGTTGTATCAATCAAAGTAATTATTGCTCCGCGTAAAAAGGGAACAATCTTTATATAGAGAAGTTTATTGTTGTATTTTATATTGGAAAATTCTTTTAAGACTGGTGTTTTAAAGCTTTTTAAAAGCTCTTTATTCATATTTGTATTTTCTGTTTTTATATAATCAATAAACATGAAATCATTGATTTGGGGAGGTTTATATCCAACCCATGTTTTTATACAATTATGCTTTATAATTTGTGTGTTTTTATTAACAATAATTGTTTCAATGGGATTATTAAAAAAAAGAGCCTTGTATATTTCTTCACTTTCAGATAAATTATTGATTTGTATTTTCCCCATTTATAATCTTCCATGTAAAGATTTCAAATTTTTTAATACAATGATTTATTAAAGTTTAAAATTGTTTTTTTATATTACTTAATCATCAAGTAATAATATTTATTTTAAATATTGTAATCTATGAGATATTAAAAGTATACTTATCCTTTTATGATAATATATAGAACAATAAGTAAAGAAAAGATTTAAAATAAATATTAATATTAATTCTTAAAAGAGAAAAAACAAGCATATTAAAGTATTTAATTTTGCTATAAATCTACAATATTTTATTCTCTTTTTATTTAAAAGGAAATTTTATGTCATTTTCAATTGCTCTTGCAGGTAAAGGTGGTACCGGTAAAACTACAGTATCAGGAATGCTGATAAAGTACCTTGTTAAAAAAGGAAAAACTCCAATTCTTGCTGTTGATGCAGATTCAAATGCTAATTTAAATGAGGTTTTAGGGTTTGTTGTTACAGATACATTAGGTGATATCAGAGAAGAAATGAAAAAAGGAAATGTTCCGCGGGGAATGACTAAAGATATTTTTATTTCAATGAAAATGGAACAGGCTGTAGCAGAGTCTGATGGTTATGATTTGATTGTTATGGGACGACCCGAAGGATCAGGATGCTATTGTGCTGCAAACACACTGCTTACCGGGTTTTTAGAAAAGCTTTCTAAAAATTATTCTTATATTGTTATGGATAATGAAGCTGGAATGGAACATATAAGCAGACTTACTACAAATAATGTAGATGTTTTGCTTATTGTTTCAGACACATCAAGAAGGAGTATTGAGTCTGGTATCAAAATTCACGAGCTTGCCAAAAATTTGAATATAGGTATTAAAAAAAGTTATATGATTATAAATCAAATCAAAGAGCCAGTAGCAGATATTGTATTAAATCGTTTAAAAGAGGCAGGGCTTGAACTGGCAGGTTCTATTCCTGAAGATAAAATGATTTATGAGTTTGATTTAAATGGTCAGCCAACTGTAGAAATGCCGGAAGATAGTAATTCTGTAAAAGCTGCATTTACAATTTTTGATAAAATAATAGATTAAAAATGAAGATACCATATAATACTCTTTATATCTATTATCTCGAAGGTCAGGTAAAATACAGAAAAGATTTGGGATTTGGTGAAAATTTTATTGGAAACTGGCAGGAGGAGGATTCATCATTTCTTTTTTTTGACAGTCCTGCTGATGATGATGTTCAAAATCTATTGGAAAAACAGCCTCATCTTATTCTTGCAGATTCTTATAATATGGACTATGAAGAGTGGCAGGGAGGGATAGATCCATTTATTGAAATTGGAAGTTTTATTGTCTATCCTCCCTGGAATGATATAGATAACAATATAGATAAAGAACATAATCAAATCCCTATAATTCTTGATCCTGGTGTAGTATTTGGGACAGGCACACATTTTACCACAAAAGATTGTCTTGAAGCTATTGAGATTGCGTGTTATAGCTATAATATTAAAACAGCTTCTGATTTAGGATCAGGAACAGGTCTGCTTTCTCTTGCCGCAGCAAAATCAGGGATTGATAAAGTTATTGCTGTTGATTTTAATTTTCTTGCTGCAAAAACTACTTATAATAATATACTTTTAAATAATTTTGAAAACAGAATAATATCTGTTCAGGGTCTTGCTCAAGACTTTATTTGTAGACCTGTTGATCTTTTAATTACAAATATTCATTATGATGTAATGAAAGATATTATTGCTGTAAAAGAGTTTTTAAATACAAAGGTTTTTATTCTTTCAGGTTTGTTAAGATCCCAGTTTCGTGAAGTTTTATATCAATTATCAAAGTATCCGGTAAAAATAATTAAAACCTGGGAAGGAGATGGTATCTGGCATACTGTTTTAGGAGAAGTAGCTCAATAAATAATATCAATATTTAATCAAAAAAGAGGGCAAATGATTATTAAATGCTGGGGTGCTCGCGGTTCAATTCCTGTTTCCGGGAAAAAATATATTAAATACGGAGGAGATACAACTTGTCTGGAAATAAGAACAAAAAATAATGATATAATTATTATTGATGCGGGAACAGGTATTAGACGACTTGGCATAAGTTTAACAAATGAAAAAAAATTTTCTTATCATTTTCTCTTTACTCATACTCATTGGGATCATTTAATGGGATTTCCTTTTTTTAAGCCTCTTTATGATAACAGAGCTATTCTTTATATTTATAAGTGTCCTTTTCCAGATGGTTATATAAAAAAAACTATTACACGTATATTGTCACCTCCAAATTTTCCTGTTCGTTATTCCGATTTGAGTGCAAAAATAGTTTACAGGAAGGGATGCCCTGATAGTTTTAATATAGGTTCTGTTTTAATAGAACCTGTAGCTCTTAGTCATCCAAATAAAGGCTGCGGGTATAAAATTATTGAAGATGGTAAAACTTTTGTTTTTCTTACAGATAATGAAATAGGTTTTGTTCATCAGGGAGGACTTGTTTTTGATGATTATGTAAAATTTTCAAAAGGAGCTGACCTTTTAATTCATGATGCTGAATATACTCCAGAAGAGTATAGAAAAACTGTCAAATGGGGGCATTCTACATATACAGATGCTGTAAAACTTGCCATTAAAGCAAATGTAAAAGAATTAGGTCTTTTTCATATTAATCCTGAAAGAACAGATGATCAAATGGATAAAATTGTAAAAAAAAGCCGGAAGTTACTTTTAGAAAAAAAAGCTGATATTAAATGTTTTGGAGTACAGTCTGATGCTGTATATTATCTTTAATTATTTTGGAAAATTGCAGGATTATTGAAAACAATGGGATATATAAATGAAAGATAGTTTAAGTGAAAACAGCTGGGTTAAAAATATTTTTCTGGAAAAGCCATCCTTAGATAATAATATAGCAGATGCAGACAGACTGGCTTTTGCTTTAAAGTCAGAGCTTAAGGTAGATTATATTGATATAGATTTTAATCTTTTAAAAGAGATTCCTTATATATTAAGAGATGCAAATTATAATGTTTCGTGTGTTTTGTTTAATTTGCAAAACAGATGGAGTCTTGCAGGAATTGTAGATATAAAAAAAAAAGATATGCTGTTTGGTCTTGCAGTTGATCTTGGAACTACCCGTGTTGTAATGCGTTTGTTAAATCTGGCTTGTAATGAAATATTAATTGAGACAGCTTTTGATAACCCGCAAATTAAAATTGCTCCGGATATTTTAAACAGAATACATTATGCTGATTCAAAAGAGGGACTTTGTGAGTTAAAAAGTCTTATAACAGATGGATGGAATGAAAATATAGCTTTAATGTGTAAAAAAACCGGTATGGATTCAAACAATATTCATCTTGTTTCTGTTGCCGGGAATACAGCAATGACCCATCTTTTTTTAGGAATTGTTCCTAAATGGATAATACGCGAACCATATATTCCTGTTGTAAATGTTCCAGCTCTTATAAGAGCATCAGAAATTGGTATAAACATAAGTCCTTTTGCCAAAGTTTTTGTATTTCCTAATATAGGAAGTTATTTTGGAGGGGATCTTATAGCAGGAATTTTATATTCAGGTATATACAAAAAAAAAGAGACCTCTATTCTTGTTGATGTAGGGACAAATGCTGAGGTTGTTTTAGGTAATAGCGATTGGCTTGTAGCCTGTGCTGGTGCTGCAGGTCCTGCTCTTGAAGGAGGCGTTACCAAGATAGGGATGATGGCAGCTCCTGGTGTTATCGACAGGGTTATTATAAATCCAGAAACATTGGAGTTTAATATACACACTATAGATGAAAAAACACCTGTGGGTATTTGTGGATCAGGGCTTATTGATCTTTGCGCACAACTTTTTCTTTCTGGTATTTTAGATATAAGGGGTAAATTTATAATTTCTGCTGCCAATGTAAATATACAGGAACAAGATGGTATAAAACATCTTATTCTTGTACCAAAAAAAGATTCTAAAACAGGGTTAGATCTCACTATAAGTCAGATTGATATTGACAGCCTTATAAGGTCAAAAGCTGCAATGTTTACTATTTTAGAAACAATAGTTAGAACTGTAGGCGTATCGTTATCTGAGATTGCAACTTTTTATGTAGCAGGAACTTTTGGTTCTTTTATTAATCCGAAATCTGCTATATCAATAGGAATGCTTCCGGATCTTTGCTTGGATTCATACGTCAGTATAGGTAACAGTTCTTTAGAAGGTGCTACAATAGCACTTTTTGATAATAAATCTATAGAAGAATTAAATAAAATAAGAGATCAGATAACTTATATTGAATTGAATGTGAATCATGAATTTATGAACAGATTTAGTGCAGCAAAATTTTTACCTCATACAGACCGTTCTAAATTTCCATCTGTAAAATCAGGTTCTTTACTGGATTAGTATTAAGAATGTTTTTAACAAGGATCTTCTAATATTTTTTTTATAATAGCTTCTGTTATAAAATAAGTTGGTTTTATTCCTTCTTCACCGAGAGCTGCTTCTGCAAGAGTTTGACCGCTTTTTATTGGGTTGTCTGATGCATAATAAGCATAGCGTATTTTAACATTTCCTGGAATGTAGCCCTTGATTTTTGCAGAGCTTATGGCTCTTTGGTAATGCCCCCCCTCCATTTCCAGACCAATTGCTTTCCAGCTTGCCTGAAGTCTTGTTAAAACATATTTATTTTGAAGAGATGTCCCGAGGACTGTAATTACAGGTCCTGTATATACATCAACTGACTCTGTAAAATCTTTATCTGTAAGATCATTGTCAAAAATATAATTATCTGATGTGCCTTCAAAAACATGAGCAGTTGCAAGCATTATATCTCCCTTTTTCCCTGTTAATATACCAGCTTTACCCATAATTGAGATAGATCTGATATTAAATTTTTTGGGTTTTTTATTTTCAGTAGAGAAATCAGGGGCTAATAAATTTTCCATAAGCTCAAAAGCCTGAGCTCCAAAAGCATAATCCATTACCAGTATAACTGGTTTTGTTTCATTTATACATAACATATCTATATTTATTTCAGGGCATATACTTTTGATGTCAATTTTAGAAATATCTATTAGTTGTGTGTCAATATGTGTTTCAAATTTATCTTTTATTTCATAAAATCCGTGCTTTGCTGCATATTCTTTTATATTTTTTTGTTCGTCCTGATTTTCGTAATAAAAATCATATATATTTTTTTCATGGGAATCAAATCCTTTGTTCTGAGAAATTTTATTTGCGTATAATGTATTAACTATACTGTGTAAATTTGCACTGATAATGTGAAGAGGTCTTTTTTCCAAACCCAGTTGATAAATTTTATTTTTTATATTTTCAGCCCATTTTTTTCCAAAATGTTGCTGCCCTATAATATTTATTAGAGATGGAGAAAAATATATTACAAGATCTTTTTTATCAGACTCTTTTTCATCTTTTATTCTTTTACCCATTTCATATATAGTTGTAAAAAAGCAGTTACAGCTTTTGTGGTTTTCCCTGTTTGTTTCAAAATACCTGTATGTTTGCTTTGTTTCACTAAATGGGCGGCCTAAAATCAAACTCAAATTCCAAATAGCCGAGTCAAGATTTTTTTTCTTTTCTGTATTTGAATAATTTATATATTTTTCAAGCTTGTCCCATTCAATTGTTATATTTCCATAATCATCTTTTATTTTAGTATAGACTTTTGTAGATTCTATATAAAGAAAGGTAATATGGGTGATAATATCATACAATTCGCTTAATCCACGGCTAATAACAAAACACATCTCTTTGTCAGCAATTTTATATACAGTTCTTCTTCTTTTTAGGGGTTCTAATTTTTTAAATGTTGTATCTTTAAACTGACCTTCTTCAGTAAGAATAATTCTTTCGCATTTTTCAATTCCTTTGGGCATTCGGTCTATAACATACTCAAGTCCTTTGATTTCAATAATTCTCGAATCATTCATTGAACCATATATTTCAGGATTCAATATTTTAAGGCTTTCAGATAGAGATTTACCAAATTGCCCTGAGGGTCTGTAAAAACCTCTTAATGCTAAAGCATCTGTAATAGTTTTTAATGATCTTATGGCTATTCTGGCTTTTTGAGATTCTGTAAGTATCTGCATATAAATATTTTCCTGTGATAAACTATATACATTTGGGAAACAGGGCTTAATTTTAATTATTGAACAAGTCAAGTTTATTATTAACTGCTCTTTTTAGAGTATAGCATATCTTGTATAAGTTTTCGACAGGCTTTTCAATCTTCAATATTAATACTAAGGAATATGGACGAAATAACTTCCTCAATGAGCCTGTTTGTTGAATTTATTTTATCCGTATTCCTAAAATTTAAAGATGTTATATAATTAAAAAAGATTGCTCTTTTTCTATCTTGACTTTAATTAGTATAAAGATGTATTATATCTCAATATTGATTAAAAGAATTAATTTCTAAATTTATCCTTAAATATATTTCATGTAAATTTTACCCGCTTATAATATAATTAGTTTATTACTATATATCAAAACAGGAGATATTATATGAGTAACTTAATAAAAAATCATAATAGTATTGAAAAACAACCTTTTAAATATCGCAGCCCACATCCTGCTGGTAATTATAATAGTGTAGACAGAAGAAACACTAATAAAAAAAGTAATTATTCTTCTTCGGAAAGACGTTCGGGAAATGAAAGAAGAGGTGTTGGCAGGGAATATAAAGAAAAAAATACAAACACAGATATTTCAACAATTATAAACAGGTTGATTCCTGTTTTAGAAAAATTTGTAGCAAATACAACAACAGACAATAAACAAAATGCTGAAATTGAGCAACAAAAAATAGATACTGAACAACGTAAATTAGATATTATTGAAAATATGGGTAAACTATTATTAGATAAGCTTTCAATAAATATAACATCTGTATCAGAGACTGACACTGACTCTTCTATAAAAAAGAATAAAATTTTTAATCAGCCAAAAAATCAAAAAAAAAAAGAGGCTTTAGATATAATAACTACAATGCGTAGTGATGGCAAAACATATGAAAAAATAGCAGATAGACTCTCAAAAGAAGGTTTTTCTACCTTTTCAGGTAGAGGGGAATGGCATGCTCAAACTGTTCACAGAATTTGTCAGGCTATGGAGTAAAAACCTGTAACAAGATTAAAATAAATAAGAACTACTATATATCACGTTTAAAGACTTGTCCTTTTTTTACAAAAGCTTTGTTTAAAACATCATCTATATGATCTACCGGAATTATTTCAATCTGTTTTAATATAGCTGCTGGAATTTCATCTAAATCTTTTTTATTTTCAGAAGGAATAATTACTTTCCTTATACCTGCTCTGTGAGCAGCTAATAGTTTATCTCTTAAACCTCCTATAGGCAGTACTCTTCCACGTAGTGTAATTTCTCCGGTCATTGCCAGATCTTTATGTACAGGTTGTTTTGTTAAAGATGATATGATAGATGAACACATTGTGATTCCGGCAGATGGACCGTCTTTAGGAATAGCACCTTCCGGGACATGAATATGAATATCATATTTTTTGTAAAAATCTTTCTCTATGTTAAGAATATTAGATTTTGAGCGGACATAGCTCACAGCTGCCCTTGCAGATTCCTTCATTACATCACCCAATTGCCCGGTGATTATAAGTTCTCCTTTACCTGGCATTAATACTGATTCAATAAGCAGAAGTTCTCCTCCCACAGATGTCCATGCAAGACCAGTTACTGTTCCTATGAGATCTTTCTTTTCTATTTGTCCGTGACGAAATTTATCATGACCGAGATAACCTGTAACTGCTTTTGGAGTAATTATATATGTCTGTTTTTCTTTTTTGTTTTTTATGATTTTTTTTGCAATTTTTCTGCAGATAGATGCAATTTCACGTTCAAGGTTTCTTACACCTGCTTCTCTGGTATGTTTTTGAATAATTGAATAAACAGCTTTTTTATAAAAACTGATTTTATAATCTTTTAAACCGTTTGTTTTAATTTGTTTAGGTATAAGAAAATTATTTGCTATATTGAATTTGTCGTGTTCTGTATAACCTGATAATCTTATTATTTCCATTCTGTCCTGAAGAGGAAGAGGAATGTTCGGCAGAGCGTTTGCTGTGGTTATAAAAAGAATATCAGAAAGATCATAATCAATATCTAAATAATGATCATTAAAACTATTATTTTGTTCAGGATCTAACACTTCAAGAAGAGCTGCTGAAGGATCACCTCTGAAATCCATACTCATTTTGTCAATTTCATCTAAACAAAAAACAGGATTGTTTACATTGACTTTTTTCATGGATTGTACTATTTTCCCAGGCATTGCTCCAATATAAGTACGTCTGTGACCTCTTATTTCAGCTTCATCTCTGACTCCTCCCAGAGAGAGTCTGACAAATTTCCTGCCAGAAGCTCGTGCCACAGATTTTGCCAAAGATGTTTTTCCTACACCAGGAGGCCCTACAAGGCAAAGTATCGGTCCTTTGATTTTTTTTGTTAATGATTGAACAGCAAGATATTCTAAAATACGTTCTTTGGGTTTTTCTAATCCATAATGATCTTCATTTAATATATTTTCTGCTTTATCAAGATCACTTTGAACCTTTGTTTTTTCAAACCATGGAATTGAAATTATCCATTCAATGTAGTTTCTTACAACAGTGGCCTCTGCTGACATAGGAGTCATTTGTTTGAGTTTCTTAAACTCACTTCTGACTTTTTTTGATGCTTCTTTAGACATTTTTTTGCGTTTTATATTGTTTTCTAATTCGTCTAATTCGTCTTGACCAGTATCTGTTATACCCATCTCTTTTTTTATAGCACGTATTTGTTCATTCAGGTAATATTGCTTTTGAGTTTTTTCCATCTGGTTTTTAATACGTGATTTGATTTTTTGTTCTATACCGAAGATTTCTGTTTCTGTCTGGATAAGTTTTATTAGAATATGTATCCTTTTATCTATTTCATCTGTATTTAGTAAAAGCTGCATATCCTGTAATTTAAATGGAAAAAGGGTTATTATAGTGTCAGCAAATTGAGAAAGGCTATCTGCTTTTTGTATTCCGGTTAATACGTCTTTACCAATTTTTTTATTAACTTTTGTATAATCTTCAAAACTTTTATTTAATGTTCTATAAAGAGCTTCTTCTTTTGGAGCAGGTAGAAGCTCTTCATAAATGATTTTAAAATTAACAGAAAGAAACTCTTTATCAGTTACAAAATCTAATATTTTTGCTCTGGTCTTACCTTCAATAAGAACTTTTATTGTTTTATCAGGCAAACGAAGCAGTTGTATAATATTACCAATAGTACCATCTTTCGATAAATCATGCTCTGTAGGGTTTTCAATATTTGGATCATTTTGAGTTGTTAGAAATATTTTTTTATCTTTATCCATTGCTTCTGCTAATGCAGCAATAGATTTTGTTCTACCTACAAATAGAGGAGCTATCATATGTGGGAAGACAACGATATCTCTTAAAGGCAAAAGGGGAAGAGTAGAAGTACCCTGCATAAAATCATTTTGTTTGAATGTACCTGGTAATTTAATCATTATTTAATACTTGCTGTAATAAAAATCAGTTAATATTTAGAAAATAAAAAAACGGAAGGATAAGTAAAAAAAAGTAATATTTTATTATGCCTGTTTTTTAGTTTGCTCATAAAGTAAAATAGGTTTTTCTTTGTTTAAAACAACCTCTTCACCAATTAAGCATTCTTTTACATTATCCATTGAAGGGATCTCATACATAATATCTAACAAACAATTTTCCATTATAGAGCGAAGAGCCCGTGCTCCTGCTTTACGTTTCATTGCTTCTTTTGCAATAGCAGAAAGAGAACTGTCAGTAAATTTTAAATTAACTCCTTCAATTTCAAAAAGTTTTTTGTATTGTTTAACAAGAGCGTTTTTAGGCTCTGATAAAATTTTTATTAATGAATCTTCTTGTAATTCATTAAGTGTGCTTATTATAGGAAGCCGACCTAAAAATTCCGGAATTAATCCAAATTTTATAAGATCTTCAGTTTGTATTAGTTTTAAAGTATCTCCTATATTTTTATTTTTGTCTGATTTTGAAGAAATTTTAGAACCAAAACCCATGGATTTAGAACTTATACGGTGTTCAATTATTTTTTCCAGCCCATTGAATGTACCTCCTGCTATAACCAGAATATTTGATGTATCTACTTTAACAAAATCCTGTTGAGGATGTTTTCTTCCACCTTTTGGAGGAACACTTGCGGTGGTACCTTCAATAATTTTTAATAATGCCTGTTGAACTCCTTCTCCTGAGACATCTCTTGTAATTGATGGGTTAGCAGATCTAAGAGCTATTTTATCTATTTCATCAATATAGACTATGCCGCGCTGGGCTTTTTCGACATCATAGTCTGCATTTTGAAGTAAAGACAGTATTATGTTTTCAACATCTTCACCTACATAACCTGCTTCAGTCAATGTAGTTGCGTCAGCAATAGTAAAAGGAACGTTAAGAAATCTTGCCAGAGTTTGAGCAAGCAGTGTTTTACCAGATCCTGTAGGTCCTATTAAAAGTATATTACTTTTCTGGATTTCAACACCTCCAGTATCAACTGAAGATTCAAGTCTTTTATAGTGATTATAAACAGCAACAGACAGGTGTTTTTTTGCCAGATCCTGTTCTATAACATAATCATCCAATAATCTTTTTATTTCTTTTGGTACAAGAATGTTTTCAGGAACCTCAGCTTTTTTATCAATCTCTTCTTCAATTATCTCACTGCATAGCTGTATACATTCATCACAAATATATACAGCAGGACCTGCAATAAGTTTTTTAACTTCTTTTTGATTTTTACCGCAAAAAGAACAGAAAAGGTTATCATTGACACTTTCTTTTTTTGTCATATCAGACCTCCGTTTTTATTTTTTCTATGTCGGCAAGATCGTTTCTATTGGTAATCACATGATCTATAATACCATATTTTTTAGCTTCATGGCTGTCCATGAAAAAATCACGCTCTGTATCTTCTTTTATCCTTTCTAAATCCATTTTCGTATGTATTTTTAAAATTGAATTTAAAATGTCTTTCATTCTTAAGATTTCTTTTGCCTGTATTGCAATATCAGAAGCTTGACCCTGTGCTCCACCTGTTGGTTGATGAATCATTATCCTTGAATTTGGCAGAGAATATCTTTTCCCGGAATCTCCTGCTGCAAGAAGTATTGAACCCATGCTTGCGGCTTGTCCCATACAAACAGTGGTAATGTTTGGTTTAATATATTGCATGGTGTCATATATAGCTAAACCGGCAGTAATAACTCCGCCTGGGGAATTAATGTAAAAGTTAATATCTTTGTCAGGATCTTCTGATTCAAGAAAAAGAAACTGAGCAATTAAAACATTTGCAACTTCATCATTAATTGCTGTACCAAGAAAAATAATTCTGTCTTTAAGTAGTCTTGAGTAAATATCATAGGCTCGTTCTCCCCTGCTACTTTGTTCAACAACCATTGGGATAATTGACAAAACTGCCTCCTTTTAAAATAAGATTCTAGGCTTTATTCAGAACCCTCCTCAGAAACAATTGTTTCTTTTTCAGGTTCGATTTCAGTTATTTCACATTTATTTAATATAAGCTTTAATATCTTTTTTTCAAGTAATGTTTGTTTAAAATATTCTTTCGTGTCTTGATTTTGTTCAAATTCTAACTTAAAGTTGTCATAAGATTTATTATATTCAAGGGAAAGTTCTCTTATACCATCATCTAATTCACTATCTGTCAGTTTCAGATCTTCCTGCTCAATAAGTTTTTTTAATATAAGCTGGCGCTTTACCTGATTTACTGCTGTTTGCTTTGCTGTTTCTTCAAAACCAGTTCTATCTTTTCCCAGTTGTTCGTAAGTCATGTTGTTTGCTGCAAGAGCTTTTTCAGTTTCCGCCATTATAGAATTTTGTTCGAATTGAATCATTACTTCAGGAATTTCAAAAGTCTGTTGAGATATTAACAATTCAAAGATTTGTTCATTTAGCTCCTGTTCAGCCCGTTTTTCATACCCCTGTTCTAAATTTTCAGTAATTTGTTCTTTTAATTTATCTAAATTTTCGTATTCACCAAGAGACTTGGCAAAAGTATCATCTATTTCAGGAATTATTTTTTCTTTAAGATCTTTTAAACTTACTTTAAAAGTTATGGTTTGGTCACTAAGTTCTTTATTTACATAATTTTTTGGAAAAGAAACAGAAAACTCTTTTGTCTCTCCAATATTTGTACCAATTAACTGAGTATCAAATTCATTAGAGATCACTCCTGCTCCGATTTTAATTGAAAAATCTTCTTTTTTCTCAATGCCTTCAAATTTTTTGTCATTTTGAAATGCTTCAAAATCAATTACAGCAATATCATCATTTTGAGCAGGGTGTTTTTCTTTAATTGATTCAAATGAAGCAAACTTATCTTGCAGGGCTTTAAGTTGAATATTAATTTGATCATCTGTAATTTTATATAAATTCTTTTTTAATTTAAAGCCGTCTGTATTAAAAACAGACAATTCAGGAGGTATTTCAACGGTAGCATCGTACTTATATGCTTCATCTTCATTTAGATCAGGGGGATCCATTTTAGGAGTACCTATAATGGACAACTTGGTTTCAGTTAGTGCTTCCATAAAAGATTTTTGTATAAGCTTTGGAGTTACCTCAGAATATACGTCTTTTTTAAACATTCTTGTTAAAACCGATTTTGGTACTTTACCTTTTCTAAAGCCTTTTATTTTTGCATTTTTGTTTATATTTGCATAGGCTTCAGCTATTTCAGAGGTAATATCTGCCCGAGGAATTTCTATATGTAAAATTTTTTCGACAGAACTTTTATCTTCAACCGTAACTTGCATAACAACCCTTTCAGTAAAATTTTTATACAAAAGCTTAAAACTTAATCTCAAAATAAATGAAAGTGCCTGAAGAAACATAAAAAAAAAGCAGACACATTTGTAAATGATTAGTGTTTTATTGAAAGTGGTGCGAGAGGGGAGACTCGAACTCCCACTTTGTCACCAAAGCTGGATCCTAAGTCCAGTGCGTCTACCAAATTCCGCCACTCTCGCATATAAAAACTATTTATAATATCTATAATAGTATTTAAAAAAAATTAAAACATAAAAAACTAATTTTATTTTAGTACTATCCACTATTTAGGGTTTAGTTTTAATTTTGGTCATAGCCTGCGCTTTGACATCTGATGATCTGTGTTTATGACCAACCCCAACATTTGTAAATATAAAAACAATTAAGAATATTTTTGATAAAGTTTTGACTTTATTAAAAAACCATTACAAAATATCTTAATACAAATTTATTTTACATCTGTTTTAGTAAAATAATTACAAATTTGTGTCAAGAAAAATAAAGCTAAGGAACGTGGACAAAACATTTTCTGCAATTATACATAATAGATTCAGGTCATCTTTGCCCGATCTAAAATCACAAAAACATCA
>DAOWNP010000022.1 GCA_030642545.1 Desulfobacteraceae bacterium
ACAGGTTTTGCTTTTGATAAAAATACCAGGCATCTGTTTTCCCGTCTCCATTATTATCCTTTTCAGCACGCACTGCTTCCTGCCTGTCATCATAAAACCATGTAATATTGACTTTTCCTGTATTTCCCTCGTCTTCTTCGCTTTTGGCAAGCTTTCCCTTTTCATTGTAAAATTCTCTGAGATCAATGGTATGGTCATTATTTTCATCTACCTCTTTTTGTCGTAAAACTTTATCAAGGTAATAAAGTCTTACCTCAGGAAAACCGTCCATATCCTGATCCAGTTCAGCAATAACAGACCAGTTATCCTTATTAAACCACTCAGTTGTTTCAAAAGAACCGTCATTATCCGCGTCTTTGGCAGCCTGTACTTTTTTGCTGTTTTTATAAAAAACCTTAAGGTCTACTTTACCATTTCCTGATTCGTCTTTTTCAAGTCTCAATATACAGCCAGATCTATAATGCTGCCATGTGTCAGTTCTGCCATTCAAGTTGGTATCGCTTTCAACCTTCTCTTTTTCTTCCTTTTTATTAAAATATATTTTAACATCAGGCTTTTTATCCCTGTTTTTATCTTCTGTCTGGAGAAAAAGTTTTTCTTTCTTAAAATAAGAAATTGTTTCAAGAAATCTGTCTCCATCTGCATCATATTCTATTTTGACAAGCTCGCCTCTGTTATATCTTCTTATCCTGTCAATATTTCCAGTCGATCTTGTATCTTCCTCTATCTTTTTAATCAGTCCATTATCATCAAAAGAACAGAAAAAATCGGTTTTACCATTAAAATCAGTATCCTTGACCTGATAAAACACTTTTCCGTTCTTAAAATCCGTAACAATGTCATATATGCCATCCTGATTGGTATCTTTTTTTTCTTTAAAAGGTTCGCTGTTTTTAAAACTGGTGATAATTTCAAATCTTTTGTCATGATCATGGTCTTTTTTTTGCAGCACAATTATTCCTTTTTGATAAAAACGAAAGGTCTCCATTTTACCGTCTCTGTCAAGATCATGCCTGCTTTTAAAGGGAAGACCTTCATCATCATATTTGATTATCCTCTCCATAATTCCGTTTGCATCATCATCTACCTTTCTTTCAACAGGCCTGTCATTTTTAAAGGTCTGCCAGACATTTATCTTTCCGTCCCCGTTTGCATCTTTTGTAGAAGAAAAGAGGCTCCCTTCCCGAAAATAGTAGATTGTATCAAACCTTCCATCATCTGTGGAATCTTTTTCGATTCTTACGGGATGTTCATTATCATCAAAAAAGATTGTCTGATACAATTTGCCTGATTTATTTATCCGTTCCTGGCGTATCCGTTTTTCTTTGCAAAAATAATCGAAGCTGTCTATCTGCTGGTCATGATCCTTGTCGGATTCTATCCGGACAAGGATATTGTTTTTGTAATACTGAAACCTGTCCATTTTTTCGTCTCCATTACTGTCCACCTCTAATTTTAAAATATTTCCGACTCTATCATAATGAACAATCCTGTCTATTTTTCCATCTTTGTTTAAATCCTGCTTCACAAGATTTTCTTTTGCAAAGACTGGTGATAAAAAAAGAGTGCTAATTGATATGAAAACAAAAAAAGATATAAAAAACCGCATAGTAAAAACCCGTTTTAAAGTATTATCGGTTCCTGAAAACAAAAAAAGCCAGAAAGATTCACAAGGCATTCTTCAACCTTTTTAAACCTTCCTGGCTTTATTAACTTGCTGATTTAACTATTATTTTTTACTTTTTTTACAAACCTGTAAACACAGCTTCTTGCTGAGATAAAAAATACCTATAACTAATTATCAGATAGATTGTCAAGCAAAATTTACTATATGCAAACCCCTGAGCAGGTATTACTGATTTTAAGAGTTCGCTTAAAAAAATTAAAAGCTATTTTGTCAATCCAAGACTATGTAAGTATCCGCTCATAAGTTTTCTGGTATAATGATTTCACAATTCCTTAAATACCAAGTATTTACGGAATCCAAAAGACTGAAAAACATGTGAACGGGTACTTATTATACTGCATATCTTTTATGTAGTTATTTTATACCTATTTTTAAAAATTTATTTATAATAGCTGTTCGTATTTCTTTGCTATTAACATATTTACTAATTTCGGTATTTTTTAAAAAAACTATTGACATAATATATACTGCATGGTATGCAGATTCCAAATACCAAATAGATTATCGAATATCTATATTTTAAAAAAATTAAAATTTGCTTTATATTAAAACTTTAAGATTATCGAATTATTTAGAAGTTATAATTAACAGTATCTTTTAAAATCAATATAATATAATAATACAAAGCTATTACATAATATATATTACCAAAATAAAAATCTTAACATATTTTAAAAATTTTAGTCTTTTGATAGAATATCAGGGCTAAGTACCTAAGCAAAAATAAATATAATTTTTCACAATATAAGTCATTGATATTTATTAAAAAATTAGTTTAGAAATATTGGATTAATTATGCTTAAGTACTTATTAATTTTCACTTAAGGAACGCGTGGACAAAATAACTTCCGCAAAAAGGTACATAAATTGGGTAAAGATGACCTGAATCTATAATGTATAATTGGGGAAGAAAGTTTTATCCACGTTCCTAATTGAATTAAAAAGGTAGTTACAAAATACTAATTTATCCATATTTTTAACGTTTGAAAAAATTTTCATTCCATAACAGCTTGTGCTGAGCAAATATTGATTTCGCAGAAAATCGCACATGATGCTCAACTGTAGTTCATTTATTTTTATACTGAAGGAGGTTTTATAGTGAATACAAAAAGTTTTAAAGAAGCTGGAGCAGGTTCTCCTTTTACTGACTGGATGAAAAACTCAACAGATTTATGGGGACAAATATCTCAGAAAGGATTTGGAAGTTTTGAATCTATGATGGAAGCAGACAATAAAAAAAACAGTCAGGGAAAAGAATGGTGGGATTCAGCATTTAAAACATGGGAAAAAGCAACTCCTGATTTTGTAAATACAGATAAACAGGTTAATGAGTTTTCAAATGTTATTCAAAAAGGTTGGAAGAGTTTTTTAGATATTCAACAAAAAATGTTTGAAAATATATCAGATGATAATGGAAAGAAACAAGAAAACAAATCAAAGATTGACGAGAAAATGTTTAATGTTTGGGGATCTCTATATAATAATGAAATAAGCAAAATTTTTTCAGTTCCTCAACTTGGATTAAACAGAGAATATCAGGAAAAGATAGCTAACTTATGTGATAAATTAAATCGTTTCCAAATAAAAAATTCTGAATTTATGAATCTTCTTTTTATTCCTGTGAAGAATGCAGCAAGAGATATGCAAAAAGAGTTTATGGAGTTAGCAAAAAAAGGGGAACTGCCTAAAAATAATGAAGAGTTTTACAAAGAGTGGATAAAAAAGTTAGAAAAATCTTATAATGAAATTTATCAGTCTTCTGAATATTCCAGGGTAATGGGAGGAACTCTTTTTGCTATGTCGGAATTTGTTTCTGTGCGTGATGATCTTTTGCAAAATATGATGAAAACGCTTCCGATACCTTCTCAAACAGATATGGATGATCTTTACAAAGATATTTATAAATTGAAAAAAAGAATTCAGACTCTTGAAAAAGAAGCAAGAGCAAAAAAATAATACAGATAATGTTTTTTGCAAAAGACAGATGATTTGTTTTTTTATAATGTTTATTATTATGAAATTAAAGGATCGGAAATATTAAATTCGTTAAACTTTTTTCAGTGGTGTCTGGTTAGGGAATTGCAGGAAACAAAATAGACAAAATACGGAAAGTTTAATTGTTTTTGCGCTATTTTAGAATAAATTTCCCTCTCACAAGATTCTAACCGAACACTACTGAACTTTTTTCGTAACTTATCACTTAATTATGTATTTAGTATAAAAAATCGGTAATTTTTTGAATAAAACAGCATATAAACTAATATTATATAATACAAACATTCTAAAAAACTGGAGAAAACAATGATAGGAAACAAAGGAGTATTAGAAGATATCTTTTCTAATGCTGTTGACGTATTTGGGGATGTTTCATCGTATATACAAAAATCGTCAGGTGTTTTACTTGGCAATCTGGATACTACTATATCCAGTACTCCCTATGAAATTGTTTATGAAGAAGACCGAGTACGGCTTAAACACTATATGCCTGAAAATAGTTTGCTGCTGAATTCTCCTTTGCTTATAAATTATGCGTTGATTAATAAAGAGACTATGTTAGATCTTCAACCTGACAAAAGTGTAATTGCAAGCCTTTTAAAAGCAGGTATTGAGCTTTATGTTATTGATTGGGGATATCCCACTAAAAAAGATCGTTATTTAACTATTGATGATCATGTAAACTGGTATTTAGATAATATTGTTAATTTTATACTTGAAAAACATAATCTGCCCCAAATAAATATAATGGGAATTTGTATGGGGGGAACATTTGCCACGATGTATACGACATTTAATCCCGAAAAAGTAAAAACCCTGATTACTACTGTAACTCCAACAAATTTTGATACAGATCAGGGACTGTTGCATATATGGATGAAAGATATAGATATTGATAATATGGTAAATACTTTAGGTAATATGCCAGCCGATCTTATGAATTTAGGTTTTTTGCTTTTAAACCCTGCAAAATTAATGATTGATAAATATGAAGGGTTTAAGAAAAACATGGACAATAAGGAGTATGTTGAAGATTTCGTAAGGATGGAAAAATGGATTTTTGATAGTCCTGATGTACCTGGAGAAACATTTCGCCAATTTATCAAGGACTGCTATCAAAAAAATCTTCTTATACAAAGTAAAATGAAGATAGGAGGAAAGGTTATAGATTTAAAAAAAATTACTATGCCGCTTTTAAATATTTATGGTCAATATGATCATCTTGTTCCTCCAGGAGCATGTGAGTTGCTGACAAGTAAAGTGGGAAGCAAAGATACTGAAGATTTGTGTTTAAAAACAGGGCATATAGGAATTTATGTAAGCTCAAAAACACAAAAAGAATTTGCCCCAAAAATTATAAGCTGGCTTAAAGAAAGAGACGGCAGGGATATCAAAATACATTAACTTTTCTTTATAAAAATTATTTTAATAATGTCATACACTTAATCTGGGTGTCTAAATCAATTATCTTTTTGACAGGTTTTTAGACACCCTGTTCTCCGATAAAAAAACTGTTTACTTCTTATTTTTTACAGATGGTTTGTTTTTTTTCTGAATATTATTTGCATTATTAGAACTCTTTTGAGATTCAGAGGGTGCGGTAAATAATTTTTCAGATAGATTAACTAAATCCTGAAACTGTTTACTCTGTTTTTCTATAATATTTTTAAAAGATGTTAACTCATTTTTTTGTTCAATTATTTTTTCATTTTGCAACTGTTTTATTGTATCTTTTTGAGTATCACACTGATTTTTCAGGGTTTCATATTTTTTAATAAGTTCTTCATTTGTTTTCACTGAAATAAGCCCAAAAGTGTTTATAAAATCTTGAGAAGACTTTTTAGTATCCTCTATATTTTTTTGCCACATATCAATATAAACAGATGTACTGCTAAAAACTTCATCTATATTTTCAACCGGCTTAAACATATTTACTGATAATTCATTAAATATGTTTAAATTTTTATTAATCAGCTGATTAATAATTTCAATCTGTTTTTGTCCAGGATTGATATTTACGAAAGAATTTTCTAAAACATCTAAAATTTGATTAATCATTTACTTGCTCCTTTTTTAATTCACTTTGAATATCTAATTGAAATCGGACAGGACCTCTGTAATTATTTCCAAAATAAGTATGTAACGCACATTTTGATTCTGTTTGTGACCATGATGTTGCAATAGATCCATGCCCTTTTGGAAAAACAGTTACTTCTGCATCAACAAAATCTAATGGGGCAAGAGCTGCTTCTTTATCAACTAAAGTATCTTTATCAGCATAGCAAATAAGATATTTTATGTTTAACTCTTTTATATGCTTCATATTAAGTTTTTTATTAAAAAGTTTTACAGGCAAAAAACCATCTTTTGTTATAGGAACAGTATATGAGTCAAAGCTTGCTTTTGTAATTAACTCAGGCAGATCTGTTCGGTCATAAAGCAGCCAGTAATTAATAGCAGCTGCTGTTTTACTTATATTTATTTTATTACTGTATGCCTTATTAAACATCATAAGATCTCTGTAAAAAGTAAACAAAGGAGCTTCTTCTTCTATACTTTTTAGTTTATAAACCCAGCTCATTACCTTCCCATCCACAACTTTGTTACCACTCGGAACTTTTTTCAAAGCATATTTCAAATCACGAAATCGTTTTGGTAAATGTTTCAAATATTTTGTTAGAGATTTGCTTCTGGTTCCATCTATAGGAGCAACACAGGTGATTATAGCATCTACAGTTCTATCAAGCTTTCCTGAAAGAACATTTAAAAGAGCAATAAAACCTCCCTGACAGAATCCATTTAAAGTTACTTTTTGACCATACTCCTTTTTTAAAATTTCACAAAATAATTTAGTATCTAAAGTATCATCTTCTAAGGACATTGTTTGTACAGCAATTGTTGATTTAATATCTTTGAGAATACGAATATATGTAGGAATTCCCTGGTTCGCAAATGCATGAACATAACTTTTTCCATAATCAGGCAGAAAGCAAAGTATATTTGCTCCCAAAACATAAGGAGGAATTATTAGTATGGGCTTTGCCTGTTTATTTACTGCTATATTTTTATCATTTGGTAATACATGGTATAATAACATCCTATCGGTTTCAGCCACTTTTTTATATCCGCTTTTTTTAAAATGAAAACCATATTCAGATTTTATATTTAAAATAGCATCAGGGAAATCAAGAGCAACCCATTTAAAAAGACTTGCGCAAATAGATGAATAGTTTAAAAGATTTTCTCCTTTTCCAGAGATAATATCTGAGACCCAGGATGAGAAAAAATGATTCAAATTCTGTTTGTGAAACTCAGTTATTACTTCTATGCTGCTTTTAGTTCCTTTTTCTGCTATTTGCTGATTAAATTGAAAAAGACCGATATAATCTTTTATGTTTTCAATAACAGATGCCTCCCTTAATTTTTCTTTTTCAAGATTGGCAAAAGAGTTTAAGGAAGTTAAAAAAGGGATATAGAATTCATTTATATACCTTAATGACCCTGTAAAATAGCTTTGACAGGCTGTTATCTGATTTAAAAAAAAAGACTCTGTTTCAATAAAATTATTTATTGAGCTATTTATATTATTATACATACCTTACTAACATATTTATTTTACAATTTTATAAATGTTGTATAAATAACTCAATAATAGTTGGTTCTAACTTCGACAAGCTATTACGGAATGAAAATTCCTTAAGTTCAAGGCAAAAAATCAATTAAACCGCAGGCATACCCATTGTATTTTCCGGATTAAATTTATTTTTTAACACAAAAATTTGGATAAATTAACGTTTTGCATCTGCCTGCCGACAGGTTATTACTTTAATAAAGTTTTCAGGTTTAAGGTGAAAAATCAGCGTTTTGTAACAACCCGCCGCCTGCCAGTTATTTAAAATCAGAACCATTTTCCCTTATAAAAGACATCAGTCTATTTAAAAACAGTTTAAGCAGACTTCATCATATCTTCAACTTTTTTAAAATTATCATCCACAATTTTTTTAAATTCAGTTCTTCCCTTTTTGCAGGAATTTGTCCATTCATTAAGAACTGATTTCCCTTCTTTTGGTAACCATGAAGCTTGATCCATAGCCATACTTGCTGCTTTTTCAGCCTGATCCTGAATTAGAATAATTGCTTCATAAGCATTTTCAAAAGATGTTTTATTATAGTCAATCATTTGCTGCAAAATTTGTTTTTGTTCCATGAGTTATTCTCCTCTAATTTTAATAGTATAATTTAATAGTATAGTAATTTCCATTTTTTAATATAATATCAATAATTATTTTGAGACTGTTTTTGCAGGTTTAACAGTTTCTGCAAATAAAGAACTTATTGAATTTATATTGTTATCAATTATCTTTCGATACTCGGACTGCCCTTTCTTTAACAATTTATCCCATTCAGACATCATTTTTTTACCTTCAGACGAAAAGTCTGCAAAATTTCCAGCTATAAAGTTTGTAAATTTTTCAGATTGATCCTGTAGTAAAAAAAAACCATTAAGCGCACTGCTTACAGTACTTTTTTGCGAATCAACCGCTTGCTTTGCAAATGTTGTATAATCTAACATGAGATGTCTCCATTTTTTAAAATAAAAGATTAAAGTAAAATAAATTTATTCTTTATTCTAATTTCAGGTATCAAAATAAAGAACAAACAAGTTAAGAATATTTTTTGCTTTTTTTTAAGGTAATTAACTTTTGAATATATTTTATAAAATCTATAATCAAATTATCTTTTGAATTATTTTCTGTCAAGGAAAAAATGGTGCGCTGCACAAAAAATTGTTTTTTTTTATAAATATTGAGAATTGCTCATAACATCGGTCATCCAATGTCATAGCTTACACTTCTTCTATTCAAGCTTAAAGTTATCCTTTCTAAAAAGCTCTATGCAAGCATCAACTGCTTTTCCGTAATATAATTTGTCTTTATTTTTTAAAAGCTCTTCAAGACTGTAATCTATATTAAATGCAGGCCTGTAGGGCCTGAAAGAGCTGGTTGCTTCAGCCACATCTGCAACAGTCAGTATTTTTGCTTCTGTCATGATTTCGTCATTTTTTAAACCAGCCGGATAACCAGAACCATCTAATTTCTCGTGATGCTGCAACACTACTTTTGCAAAAGGCCAGGGAGAAGGAATATTTTTCAAAATATCATAACCAACCTTTGGATGAATTTTAATCATTTGAAATTCAACATCAAGCAGTTTCCCTGGTCTGTTAATTATGGATGTGGGTATGCGAATTTTTCCTATATCGTGAAGAACTCCTGCAATTTGAATTGTATGTATGGCATCCTTTGAAAGAGACAGCTTCTTCGCTATTGCACATGCAAGTTTAGCTACGCGGCGCTGATGACCTGCAGTATATGGATCCCTGACATCAATCATTACAGCCATAGTTTGAATAGTAGCTGAAAGCATCTCTTGAATTTCAGCTGTTTTTTCCTTTACCCTTTCTTCAAGAAATATATTCTGGTTTTTTAATGTTTCTCTCATTTTTTTAAGAGAAATATGCGTTTTTACTCTTGCAGTTACTTCATCAGCATTAAAAGGTTTTGTGATATAATCCACTCCGCCAACTTCAAAGCCTCTGGTTTTGTGGCCTGTCTCTGTTAGAGCTGTAATAAAAATAACCGGAATATTTTTTGTACTGGAATCAGCTTTTAAATGTTTACATACCTCATATCCATTCATCTCAGGCATCATTACATCCAAAAGAATCAAATCGGGCAAATATTTCAGTGCATAGTCAATGGCTTTAAAACCATTTTTAGCTATACCAAGTCTATAGGTGGCTTTTAAGCTGCTTACCAGTAAATCTATGTTTGTTGAATTATCATCAACAATCAAAATTAGAGCACTATTTGTTTTCATAAACACTTCCTGATAAATCTTATAAGATTTTGTGTTTCAAAAAAAACTGCTTTTTTTATTCCTTCAATTGAACAGGATTTATATTAATTTTATCAAGTATTTCCAAAGCCTCATCATAATCATAATTATTTATATGATTTTCAATGTCAATAACATCAGAAGTGTAAAACTGATCTTTAACAGCTTTTATCTGTTTATCTACCTTTTCAGGATCAGCAGATAAAAGTGCATTACGAAGCTTTGTTAAAAGCAGTTCAAGCTTTGCTGTATCCACCTCTTTTTTTTCAAAAAGCACATTATCAGAATTTTTATCGAGTAGTTTCAACGATTCCAAAACCTGATTTAAAGCTCCTTCAAACTTATAAATTAAGTCAGATATATTTTTTCCAGATTTTTTATTCCTGCTTGCATCTTCTATGTTTTTAGCTGCTTCACATATATCCATAGCTCCTATATTGGCAGAGCTTCCTTTAATATTATGAGCCAGACGCAAGAGTGTATCCATGTTTTTTTCCTTAAATGCATCTTTTATTTTTTCCACTGTATCATGATTGTTTCTTAAAAATCCGGCAAGGATACGTTTAAAAGTAGTATCATCTAAATTAAGCTCGTTAGTTGCTTTTTTGATATTGATTCCTGGAAGATATGACGGAAGTCGTTCATAATCTTTTTCTAAAATATTTCTATCAGATCCTCTGTTTGGTAATTTTATTTTTTTGTCACCTCTATCAGGTTTTTTTCTGTTTTTAAGCTCTCTCCACAAAGCATCAAACAACATATTTTGATTGACAGGTTTAGAAACATAACCATTCATACCAGCTTTTAAGCATTTTTCTTCATCACCTTTCATGGCATGAGCTGTCATAGCAATTATTGGAAGATCCCTAAATTTAGAATTCTTTCTTATTTGTATGGTAGCTTCATATCCATCCATAACAGGCATCTGTATATCCATAAGCAATACGTCAAATTGAGATTTATACACAGCAGCAACAGCTTCTTTCCCATTGTTGACTATCTTTACAGCAAGTCCGGCTCCTTCTAAAATTGCCTGAGCAATCTCCTGATTGGTAATATTATCTTCAACTACAAGCACCCTGTATCCTTTGAGACGCTTTTTGAGAATAGAAGCTCTCGTTGTAATCTGTTTTTTCATTTTTAAACTTTTGTCTTTTTTCTTCCCAAAAGCATCCATAATTGCATCAAAAAGGGTTGACTGGCATATCGGTTTAGTTAGAAAACCGTTTATACCTACTTTTTCAGCATAAAACATCTGCGATTTATTTCCATAGGCTGTCATCATAATTATGGGAACCTCTAACTTTAAATCATTTCTGATAATACTTGAGGCTTCTATGCCGTCTAACTCAGGCATAAGCCAGTCAACCATAACAAGCTCTATAGGTGTTTCCCTGGTTTCGTCTTCTTTTAATCTTTGCAAAGAAGCTTCAGCCGAAGATACAGTTTCTACTTTAAAACCAAAAGCCTCAAGCATTTTTTTCATTATATTTCGGCTGTCTTTACAATCATCAATCACTAAAACACTTAAACCCTGAAGAGCATTAGGAGGTATAAATTCCCGTTCTATTTTTCCAGGCTGTACATGAAAAATTGCTGTAAAATTAAAAGTACTTCCTTTTTCCAGTTCGCTTTCCACCCAGATTTTACCACCCATCATCTCTACAAGATGTTTACAAATACAAAGGCCAAGCCCTGTTCCACCATAATTCCGTGTTGTTGATGCATCAGCCTGATTAAAAGGCTCAAAAATTGTTTTGATGTTTTCAGGTGTAATTCCTATACCTGTATCTTTAACAAAAAACTGAAGCTTTATTTTTCCTGATTCTATTAATCCATTTTTAACCTCTTTTACACCAACAAGAATTATACCTCCTTTTTCTGTAAATTTAATGGCATTGCTTAGCAGATTAACAAGAACTTGATACAAACGCAACTCATCTCCTATAATCATTCCTGGACTTTCAGGATCAATATCGAGAAGTAATTCAATAAATTTTTCAGATGTCCTTGGAAAAAACATATTCATAAGCCTGGCAAAAACATCTTCAATTTTAAAGTTACGTATTTCCAAATCAAGCTTTCCTGCTTCTATCTTTGATACGTCTAAAATATCATTAATAATTTCAAGAAGAGAATATGCTGAAGTACTTATAATATGCAGATAATGAGTAGCTTTGTCAGACAGTTTTTCGTTTAACAAAAGCTCAGATGCTGCAATAATTCCATTCATCGGAGTACGGACTTCATGGCTCATATTAGCAAGAAATTCATTTTTTGTATTAGTTGCTATCTCAGCTGTTTCCTTTGCAGCTATTAATTCTTTTTCCAGTTTTTTTCTGTCGGTTATGTCACGGCCTTCGGTAATCAATACAACTACATTTCCTGATTCATCTTCAACTGGTTTAATAGAATAGTCCATATATTCTAACATATTGTTTCTAAGAAGTATTTGAATCTCAAACCGAATGAACTGTCCTGATGCTGCTCTTATTACACTATCGCGTATTTTTTTTTTCACTTCATCAGAATGTGAAAACCAAATCGTATCCCAGTATAATTTCCCAACAACATCAGACTTTTTAGTACCTGCTATTTCCATTGCCGGTTTATTAGCACTAAGTACTGTTCCGTCAGGTGCTATCATGCCCATTAATTGAAATGTATTGTTATAAAGAGCTTTAAATTTAAATTCACTTTCTCTTTGTACCTTTTTTAATCTTTTTTGTTCATTAAGCTCTGATTCCAATTTAATATGGGAAGCTTTAATCTTTCGATTCAAATTAAAAATTACAATTATAGATAAAATCATTATAAGCAGCAGAACTATTCCAAACAGTATCCAGTAACCATAAGTTTGCAAAACATCTGCAATAGATATTTTCCCCAGATCCTTATAAGGACCAACATGCAGTTCTTTTAAACATTCACGCACACTCTGATAGTTTTGAGGAATTGTCCATCCATAACATTTCCCGGCAATTGCAGCAGTAGAATCAGATGGCATTGCAACAAGAGCAGCTGCAACCTTTTCAACAATTTCACAGCAAATATGCTTTGTTCTTGCAAACGGCCATTCAGGGTAATTACGTGTTGAATGAAGAAATGGCAAATCTGAATCTTCTCTAATACGAGAGTTTAATACATAAAAATCTTCTATATTAATCTTTCCTTCTGAATCCATCCTCTCTAAAGTATCACTCCTTACCGTACCTGCATCAACCGTACCATCTAAAACCGCATAAACAACTGCATCCTGTGTACCACCAAACTTAAGCTCTTTAAAATCAGTAAAAGGATCAATTCCTTCAGCTTTTATTTCCCGGTATGCCATGAGCCAGCCTCCAAAAGAAAAACTGGAAACACCCATAAATTTTTTACCTTTAAGATCTTTTAAGTTTTGCATTTCTGTTCTGTCTGATTTGCAAAAAATAACTCCACTGTATATTTTACATACACCTCCAAGACAATTATTCTTTAATGTAGCAATCCTGCCTGCTCCATACAAAAATTCAAGCTCTACATAAGAGGAAGAATTTGTCAAAATAAAATCAACCTCTTTATTTTTAACAAAATCTATAATCAGATTATAATTAAGAGGTACTATTACAAACTGTTTACCGGAAATTTTTTCAGACAGATATTCTGCTGTAGGTGTCCATTTTATAAGACATTGTTTATGTCCTCTTTTTGCTAAAACACCAATTTTCAAGATCGTGTCATCTGCCTGTATGTTAAGAACAGGTAAAAGAGCAAACCAAAAAATCATACAAAAGAGTATAGCATACCTTTTTCTCATCTTTTTCCCCTGCTGATTTAAACAGCAAAATATTCAGTTAAGAAACAAACCTTGACTCCATAAAAAGAAATCATCAAACATAGTTTATCTTCCACATTTCTTGTCCTCAGAACAGCGGCCTAAACAGATGAATGGTTAATTGTCAAGTTTTAAAATTTATTTTCTGCTTTCTAACTTTTTGAATTATATATATAAATCCGTAAATAATTAGTCCAATAGGATATGTCCAAAAGCGATTGTCATGATCTATATTGAGCCAGGCAGAAACCTGATCAGGCCGCATAAGTATAAAAGTTACACATAAAAAAAGAGGGGGTTCATAAAACCTGTTTTTTACCACAAACCACCCTTGAGTAGCTGATGCAAATGCAAAATTGCCTATACATGCCATAAGAAAAATAAGAATTGCCTGGGACCAGCTATTAATATTATAAAGTATTAGATCAGAATTAAATATAAACATAAACGGCAGGATTGCTGTACGAATATCGTACATAAATCCTTGCAGTCCGGTAGCTATAGGTGGCGATTTGGCAATGGCAGCAGCAGCATAGGCAGCAAGTCCAACAGGTGGTGTGTCATCAGCGAGTATCCCAAAATAAAAACAGAAAAGATGTGTTGCCATCAGTGGAATAAAAAAATTTTGGGCGCCGGCAATAGCCACAATGGCAGGGGCTGTTAGAGAAGCCATAACAATATATGTGGCTGTAGTGGGCAGCCCCATTCCTATTATAAGACTTGCAATTGCAGTTATAATAAGCATGAGATAGATATTACCCATAGCTATGGTATCTATTATCTCAGTAATAAGTCCACCAAGTCCCAAAGCTACAACACCAACTATTATTCCTGCAGCTGCAGTGGCAAGTGCAACTGACACCATATTTTGCCCTCCAGATGATAGAGAAGAAAAAATATCGTAAATACTTTGCCTAAATGCGGGCAATATTGGTTTTTTGTTTAAATATGCTTTGACAGGATTTTGAAAAAGCATAATAAGCATCATAATCCATATTGCATGAAAAGCTGCAAGCTCAGGTGAATGCCTGAGTATTATTAGTTCATACATAAGAAAACAGAGTGGAATAAGAAAGTGTATTCCACTAAACAAAGTTTTGAAAAAAAAATTAGGCAGTTCCTTACGGTTTAAGCCTTTTAATCCTAATTTGGAAGCTTCTATATGTGTAATAAAAAAAAGAGCTGCATAAGATGCAAAGGCTGGTATTATTGCAGCTTTGACAACCTGAATATAAGGAACATTAACATATTCAGCAATAATAAATGCAGCTGCCCCCATAATAGGAGGTGCAAGCTGACCGTCTGTACTTGCTGCAACTTCAACTGCAGCGGCCTTTGTTGGAGGATAACCTACTTTTTTCATCATGGGAATAGTAAACGTTCCTGTTGTAACAATATTTGCAATACTTGAACCTGAAACCATACCGGTTAAACCTGGGGTGTCCAAAAACTCGGTTTTCCAGCTATTTTTTTTGTTCAAGTTTTGGCCCTGTTATAAGTGAGATTAATATCTTGGTACATTATTAGGATCATGAAAATAAGCATTAAAATCATCTTCTCCAACCAAATCCCGACATTCTTTGCATTCTTGCCATATACCTGAATGACCGTTATTGTAATG
>DAOWNP010000185.1 GCA_030642545.1 Desulfobacteraceae bacterium
AATATTTTAAAATAATCCAAAGATTTATATTGAGCTGTTTTAAAAGCTATAATACCCGATGGGACAAACTTGCCTATTGGCTCCAGTCTATATGCATTTCTTATATTAATATTTTTCAAAGGCAAAGAATAAGAGATTAGCAAAGCTTTTTCAAAAACATTATTGGATAACTTATAATCTTCAATAAATTCCGTTATTTCACAGGAAAAACCGTTTCTTCCAGTGGTAACCAGATCTTTTTTATCAAGAATTGTAATATGCATATTCTGATATTTAAAATTTTTAGTAATATACGGCAAATCTGTCTGAGATGTTATAATTTGCCTTTTTTTTATAAAAACATCATAAATTATCACTTCTTTTACTTTAGCAAACTCAGCATTTAAGTTAAAAACCAGTTCAACTCTGGTAGATGCTTTTAATATTTTTTCTATTTGAATATTATCCATAAATTATAATCAATAGCTCCATAAATCACCAGCAACATAAAGTTTAAACCTCCAAAATACTTTTCAGGAATCAAACCTTTTTTTCTGTCGACAGGCTGTTTTGGAATGAAAATTTCTTCTGTGTTCAATACGAAAATTTAATTTAACTGCAGGTATATCCGTTGTATTTCGAAGATTAAATTTATTTTTTTAACGCTGAAACTAAAAAATCAGTGTTTTACATCCGCCTGTCAAGCTGTTTGTTATCTGGATTTAATATCAATATATTTAGAAAAGAAAAGTCTATAGATTTTTTTATAAAACAAAAATACTATAACTTAATCAAACGCTATACGCAACCAATAACAAAAGCAAAAATAAAATATTTCTTGTCTGCTGTTGACATAAATTCTATTCATGATATTATAACAGGTAATTCATTAGATAATTCATTTTTTTAAAATTAAATTTCAAAAGTATATCTTACCAGATTTTATTGAAAGTTATGTTCTTCTCAAAAATACTTTTCTTTTAAAAAAAAATCGCACATATATACTGAATTTTCACAAATTATAAAAATTATTCAATCTCATTAAATTTATATTCTATAAGTTTTTTCTAATTTCAGAAGCTTTTTATGAAATAAAATCAGGAAAACTCATCCTAAATTATACTTTTACAATAAAATTAATAAAGGAAAAAGAATGACCCAGAGCCTCACAAAAAATAAAAGAAAGTTTAAACGTTACAAAGCAAAACCAGGTGCATATGCTTTAATTAGACCTAAATGCGGTAAATTAGGACAAATCCTCGAAATAAGCAGAAACGGACTCTCTTTTTCATATATTGAAAATAACGACGATATTCCAAATAATCCTATATTAGACATTCTTTCTATTCACAATGAATTCTATATAGATAAAATTTTATTCACACCTGTTTTTGATTACATTCTTCCTAAAAAATTCCCAACAAGTATGCTGAATATGAGAAAACAAGGACTTAAATTTAATAATTTATCGTCTTCAGATAAAAACAGAATCAATTATTTTATAAAAAAATATACTTTCTGTAAGATGTAGATATAGATACTTTTTGCTTTAAATGCTTCTATATTTTGTTCTCAATCCTAAACCATCAACCTGATTTTAGAAAAAGCTGTTTTAAGACGTTTTTCAGAAACAGGAAATGGCGTTTTTAACTCTTGAGCAAACAGTGAAACTTTAAATTCTTCAATAAACCAGAAAAATTCTTCCAGGCAGTCTCTTTTCTCTTGTGACGTACTGCTTGACAGCTCTTTAATTAAAGTATTTAAATCATCCTGAAATACTTTTACTTTGCAGGCTTTTTCCTGATCTTTTTCAAAATCATTTTCTAATCTTAAAGTACGTATTTTAACAGCTTGCAGATATCTTACAAGATGGTTTAGCCTCTCGATACTATAAAGATCAATAAAATTTTCAGGTATAAGCCTTGAAAGATCAGATCTTATATCTTTTACAATATTAACATAGACTTTTTTTACTTTAACAAATTTCTCTATTTGATAAATAGAACATCTTGCTTCATGATAAGCAAAAAAGACACAACTCACTTTTGATAAAAGAGCCTGCCCTTTTTTTTGTATCAGGAGAGCTGCTTCTTTTGCAGTATTATAAAACTCTTTTGAAGATCTTATATTTCTAATAAACAGCTCTTTTGTAATATGGTTACAAAGCATGGTTTCAACATTTTTTTTACCTCCAAAATATTTAGAATATATTGCCATATCCCCTGAAAGCCTTAACTCTTTTTTTAAATTTTTTAACTCTTTTTTAAGATAAACAGATAAAAGCGTTAACACCCCATCTTTATGAATATTTATGGCATATGCCCTGTTCTTAAACAAACGAAGATTTACTTTGTCGTTGTTTTTCTCAAGCCCGGGATAAAGATACCAGCGCTGTTTTCTATTTGTTTTTACATGAACAGATTCAGGAAGATCAACAAAATCCCATTCGGAAAGATTATCTAATTCCCATTTTTTTTTTACTTTCCTGAATTCTTCATTTTTACCATCTTCTTTTATAAAAACATTTAAATCGTTTATATTCCTGCTAACTTTAATCTCTTTTCCCACATAATCTGTAACAGAAAATCTCATTTTAAGATGATTTGAAAGCTCTACATTTGTCAGTACAGAACCGGGTATATTGATCCCATACTCTTTTTGAATAAATTGTCCCAAAGCATGCGTTAAAGAAATATGTTCCTGCCTTGGCATTTTCTTTGATATTTCATCAACTTTTTTTGATATTGGAGCCAGCTTTTTTCTATACTCTTTAGGGAAACCCTTTAAAAGAGCAGAAATCTTCTCTTTATAAAACCCAGGGATCAGCCAATCAGTTGATTTCATACAGTCTGAAGATATCAGGTGATCAGGAATTTTAACTGTTACACCATCTGCTGAATCCTGAAGATTAAATTTATAATCACAATTTAAAACTGTTTCCCCTATTTTTATTTTATCAGGAAAAAGATTGAGCATATCCTCTTTTGGATAATAATTTGTGATATCATTTTTCTCCATTTTCAAAAAAGCATCGCCTTTTTGCCTGATAATTTTCTTTAATGTTCTTAAATCATAAATATTTTTAAGACGCTGTTTATAAAAATCTAAAAGCTCATCTTCACTCACAAGAACATCCCGACGCCTTATTTTGTCTTCCACAGACTGGACATCATCTATAAGCTTTTGGTTCTGTATCATAAAAGCAAGCGGTTCTTTTACATCATTATCAACAAGAGCACTTCTTAAAAATATATCTGAAGCATCTGATATATTAATTCTACCATAGGACACAGGTCTTTTTGACACAATTATAAGCCCAAACAAGCTAACCTGCTCATAAACTACAACGTTTTCTCTGTTTTTTTCCCAGTGAGGATCAATATATGTTTTTTTACACAAAAAAGCACCCGCATCTTCAATCCATGTACTATCTATATTTGCTACTGTTTTGGCAAAAAGCCGAGATGTCATAACCATCTCAGCAGACATAATCCATTGATCAGACTTTTTAAAAACAGATGAGCCGGGAAATATCATTACTTTTCTATCTTTTGCCGCATTATACATCTCTTTCTCTTTTTTTTGGGCAATATTTGAAAGATAACCTGTTAATATAGATTTATGTATTGCTGTATAAAGACTACCAAATTTATCATTTTTTTTTACAATAGTCTGTTGCACTCTACCTGAAATACCAATTTTTTGCTCTTTTACTATTGTGATTATCTGATCAAAAATATCCTTCCACTCTCTCATACCTTTATAGGAAAGAAAGTTTTTCCTGCAATATCTCTTTTTATCACCATTGGATTTCGGTGCATCACCATTTAAATAGTAACTATTCCAGATATTTAAAAGTGTAATAAAGTCAGAATCAGGATCTAAAAACTGTTTATGAGATAGATCAGCATGCTCAGCATGCTCAAGAGGTCTTTGCCTTGGATCCTGAATGCTCAATACTGCTACGATAACAGCAATCTCTTTAACACACCCAAAAAGATCTGCTTCTATAAGCATTCTTGACAACCTCGGATCTATTGGCATTTTTGCCATAAGATGTCCCTTTGCTGTAAGAGATACACCTCTTTTTTTATTTTTCCTGTAAATATTACCCTCTATAGCCCCAAGTTCATAGAGAATATTAAACCCATCCTTTATACTGTTTTCTTTCGGCATATCAACAAAAGGAAAGCTTCTTATATCTCCAAGTTTTAAAGCAGTCATCCTTAAAATAACTTCCGCAAGATTAGCTCTTAATATCTCAGGAGGAGTATACAACGGCTGATCATTATAGTTTGATTCAGAAAACAGTCTTACACATACACCATGTTCAAGTCTTCCACACCGCCCTTTTCTCTGATCCATACTGCTTTTGGAAATAGACACAACTGCAAGAGAAGTTGTCTGAGAACCAGGAAAATATACAGGGACTCTTGCAAGTCCTGTATCTATCACATATTTAATACCAGGAATTGTAACAGATGTTTCCGCAATATTAGTGGCAACAACGACCTTTCTCATCTTTGCCGTTGAAAAAATTTTTGCTTGTGCATTTGCTGTCAGGCGGGCAAATAGCGGCAAAACAATTAAGTTTCCTTTGTTTCCTATAGATGCTCTTGCTTCTATTAGCTTACATGTTTCTAAAATATCATGTTCTGTTGGCATAAATAATAGAATATCGCCTGAAATACTCTCCACGATAAGCTTAAAGACAGCATCTACAGCAAGCTCTATATAATTTGTTTCATTATCACTTTTATCTGTATCAGAAGCATTACCTTTGTCAGGATAATAAATCAGGTCTACAGGATAAGTACGACCTGACACTTCAATTACCGGGGCATTATCAAACGCTTTTGAAAACTTTTCAGTATCTATGGTAGCAGAGGTAATTATCAGCTTAAGATCTTTTCTTTTTTTAAGAAGTTTTTTTAAAATTCCCAGCAAAAAATCTATATTCAAACTACGTTCGTGAGCTTCATCTATAATAATAGTATCGTATTCATACAAATTTATATCATTTTGGGTTTGAGCCAGCAAAATCCCATCTGTAACAATTTTAATATATGAATTCTTAAACGTTGTATCTTTAAATCTGATTTTATAACCAACAATTTGTTCTTTTTTATCATCCAACTCATAAGATAACCTTTTGGAAATAGTTACAGCTGCAATCCTTCTTGGTTGAGTACATACTATTTTACCTTCTATACCTCGTCCTGCCTCAAGACAAAATTTAGGAATCTGTGTGGTTTTTCCTGATCCGGTTGCACCTGAAATTATTACAACCTGACTGTTTTGTATAGCAGAGATTATCTCAGTTTTTTTTTTTATGATTGGAAG
>DAOWNP010000034.1 GCA_030642545.1 Desulfobacteraceae bacterium
TATATATTATCAAAATATATATTATCAAAATAATAACTATTGTTGTCAAATCAAAATAGGTAGAGTAATTTTTTTTTAAAAAAACAATAATACTTGCAAAAAAAGAGCTTCAAAAGTTCTTGACAAGATTTTTTGGTAATGATAATTTGAGCTCTTATTTCTAATGTATCTATATTAGAATTATATATTGATATATAGATTATATCAATATTTACTATATATTAAAAATTTATTTAAACGGTTTGGGAAGGAGGTGCTTTAAAAGAAATTATTTTTTATAATTGCTTATATGGTACAACATAATAATTTAAATCATTTAATTAGGAGGTATTTTAATGCCTAGCTTTGTAATTGCAGAAAAATGTGACGGCTGTAAGGGTGGGGATAAAACAGCATGTATGTATATCTGTCCCAACGATCTTATGGTTTTAGATCCAAATGCTATGAAAGCATACAACCAGGAACCAGATCAATGCTGGGAATGTTTTTCATGTGTAAAAATATGCCCGACACAGGCAATAGAAGTAAGAGGATATTCTGACTTTGTACCTTTGGGAAGCAGCATCATGCCTATGATGGGTACAGAAGATGTAATGTGGACTTGTAAGTTCAGAAACGGTACAATTAAAAGATTTAAATTCCCTATCAGAACTACCCCTGAAGGAGCTGCAAATGCTTATACAGAGCTTTTAGGTAAAGACCTCAGCTCTAATCTTCTTTCAACAGAAGAAGTTGATGGCACCGTTTTATCAGGACCAACTGAATTAGCATAAATAAAATTTATAAATTTTAAAACCGTATATATTTTTTAGGAGGGTAGAATGGCAATACCTAATAAACCATTGGGAGAACTTAAAGCTGTAAAAGATCCTGAAGTGGTAGAAAAAGAAGTTGATATCCTTATCGTTGGTGGCGGAATGGCAGCCTGCGGTACTGCATTTGAAGTTAAAAAATGGTGTGGCGACATGAGCGTTTTGCTCTGTGATAAAGCATCTATGGAAAGAAGTGGAGCTGTTGCTCAGGGCCTTTCTGCAATCAACACATATATTGGTGATAATAAATGTGAAGATTATGTAAGAATGGTTAGAAACGATTTAATGGGTATCGTTCGTGAAGATTTAATTTTTGATGTTGGTCGTCATGTTGATGATTCTGTTCATCTGTTTGAAGAATGGGGACTTCCCATGTGGAAAAAAACAGATGACAACAAAAATTTAAATGGAAAACAGGGTCTGAAATTAGGTTCTTTGAAATCAGGTGCTGCTCCAGTTCGTACTGGTAAATGGCAGATAATGATCAATGGCGAATCTTACAAAAGAATCGTTGCTGAAGCTGCAAAACTTGCCCTTGGTGATGACAATATATTAGAAAGAGTTTTTATTGTTGAGCTGTTAACAGATGCAAACAATCCTAATCAAATTGCTGGTGCTGTTGGATTTTCAACACGTGAAAATACAGTTTACATCATAAAAGCAAAAACCATGATGATTGCATGTGGTGGTGCTGTAAATATTTACCAGCCACGTTCAGTTGGTGAGGGTAAAGGTCGTGCATGGTATCCAGTATGGAACGCAGGTTCTACATATACTATGGCATTAAGAGCAGGTGCTGAACTTTCCATGATGGAAAACAGATTCACCCCAGCTCGTTTTAAAGATGGATATGGTCCTGTTGGAGCATGGTTTCTTCTTTTCAAAGCTAAACTGCAAAATGGTCTTGGTGAAGATTTTGCTGCAACTGACGCTGTTAAAGCAGAGCTCGAAAAATATGCTCCTTATGGAACAGCAGCAATCACACCTACATGTCTGCGTAACCATTTAATGCTTTTTGAAATGAAAGCAGGTCGTGGTCCAATTGTTATGGATACAGTTACAGCTCTTGCCAACATTGGTAAAACAATGAATAAAAAAGAGCTTAAACATCTTGAGTCAGAAGCATGGGAAGATTTCCTTGACATGACTTGTGGTCAGGCTAATCTCTGGTGTGCAACAAACACAGAGCCAGAAAAGAAAAATTCTGAAATTATGCCTACAGAGCCATACCTCTTGGGTTCACATTCAGGATGTTGTGGAATCTGGACATCAGGTCCTGATGAAGACTGGGTCCCTGATGCATATAAATGGGGCGACAATGGTAAAGTATACAACCGTATGACAACTGTTGTTGGTCTGTTTACAGCAGGTGATGGTGTTGGATGTTCAGGTCATAAATTTTCTTCAGGTTCTCATGCTGAAGGAAGAATGGTTGCAAAAGAAATGGTTAAATTTGTTAAAGATCATGCTGATTATACTCCAGCTATTAAAGAGACCAAAGAAGAATTGGTTGATATGGTTTACAAACCAGTAAGAACATATTTAGAGCATTGTGATTATACAACAGCTGTTGATATAAATCCAAACTATTTAAAACCATCTGGAATGGCTCTTCGTCTTATGAAAGCTACTCATGAATATGGTGCAGGAACTGCAACATACTATCAGACAAGCAGTAAATGTCTTGAAGTAGTTTTAGAGTTACTGGAAACGATGAGAGAAGATTGTGAAAAACTTGCAGCCGGTGATCTTCATGAGCTTATGAGAGCATGGGAAATCTATCACCGTATTTATACTGTTGAGGCTCATTTACGTCACATTCAGTTCCGTAAAGAAACCCGTTACCCAGGTTTCTACTATCAATCAGATTATCCAGGACAGGATGATGAAAACTGGTTTTGCTTTGTAAACTCTACATACAACAAAGAAACAAACGAGTGGTCATTGCAAAAACGTGATTATATTAAAATTATTTCTGACTAAAACAGAACTGATTTTTAATTAAATTATAAATAAAAACCTCTGGATATCATACTTAAAAAGATGTCTGGGGGTTTTTATTATAATACTGTTAGTGTAAAAAAAAGAGTGATTTTAATTTTGATTATTAGATATTAAATGAGGCTATGGTGAAATTTGAAAGTCTCTGATTGTTTGTACATAGTTAAGTTTCAGATATTTTTAAATTTCACCATAGTTCTTATACTGTCTGTATTGTTGAAATTAGAACCAAAATTTTGTTTGTTTTAATTGTTTTCAGATTATAGTTAAATATAGTCTAAAAACAGAATTTAACATCAACTCATAAAATAAAAGATATATAAATATGACTCTATCAAAACTATTTATGCATGGAGGGATAGCATGACAAAAGACAAAGCAGCCCCTGCTAGCGGAAGCATTTTGGTAGTCGGAGGAGGGATCAGCGGATTGACAACTGCCCTCGAAGCTGCCGAAGTCGGATATGAGGTTTTCCTGATCGAAAAAAATTCATATTTAGGAGGAAGAGTATCTCAGCTTAATCAATACTTTCCAAAATTATGCCCTCCTACATGTGGACTTGAAATAAACTTCAGACGTATCAAAGACAATCCTAGGATAAAAGTTCTTACACTTGCTGAAGTAGAATCTGTTGAAGGAGAACCAGGAAATTATGAAGCAACAATTAAACTGTCTCCGAGATATGTAAACGAAAATTGTACATGTTGCGGAGAATGTGCAGATGCATGTGAAACTGAAATTCTTAATCAGTTCAATTTTGGCATGGATAAAACAAAAGCTGCATACTTGCCTCATGAAATGGCATTCCCTGCTCGATACATCATCTCTTCTGTAATAAAAGGTACAGAAGATGAAAAAAGGTGTAAAGATGCTTGTAAATATGATGCTATTGATTTTAGTGAAGAACCTAAATCTATCAGTCTTAAAGTTGGATCTGTAGTGTGGGCAACCGGATGGGAACCATACGATGCTACAAAAATTGATAATCTGGGATTTGGAAGATATAAAAATATCATTACAAATATGATGCTTGAAAGACTTGCTGCACCAAATGGACCCACAAAAGGTAAAATCCTCAGACCTTCTGATGAGGCAGAACCTGAAAGCATTGCTTTTGTTCAGTGTGCAGGCTCAAGAGATGAAAACCATCTTCCTTATTGTTCATATATATGCTGCATGGCATCATTAAAACATGCAACTTATATCAGGGAAAGATATCCTGATGCAAAAGTATATATTTATTATATTGATATCCGTTCTCCAGGCTACAAATACGAAAAATTTTATAAAAAAATTAAAGATGATAAAAACGTAATATTTATCAAAGGTAAAGTAGCTGAAGTAGAAGAAAATATCAATAATGGCAACATAACAGTTATTGCTGAAAATACAATTACCGGAGAAAAAACAAAACAGGTTGTAGATATGGTTGTTCTTGCCACTGGTATGCAGCCAACATTAGCCAACGCCAAACCTGATGCAGCTTTAAAGTTTAATGATGATGGATTTATCTTAAATGATTATAAAAAAGGCGGCATGTTTGGTGCCGGTTGTGCAAATAAACCAGCTGACGTGGTATCATCTAACCAAAATGCTACAGGTATTGCCTTAAAAGCAATTCAAACCCTGGTGAAAAGATAGGAGGAGATTTGCATGGATAAAAAATATTGTGTATATATATGCACAGGGTGTGGAATTGGTGACTCCCTGAACATAGAAAAGTTATGCGAAGTACCTGAAGAAGAGGGCGTAAATGTTAAAACGCACCCTTTCTTATGCGGAAAAGAAGGTCTTGCTCTTATTCAAAAAGATGTTGATGATAAAAAAGCCAATACTCTGATGATTGGAGGATGTTCAAGAAGAGTAAACTTTGACAAATTTCGTTTTGACGGTTGTATTGTTGACAGGATAAACCTGCGTGAGCAGGTAGTATGGTCTCATCCACGATCAGAATATCCTGCTCCTACTGAAGAGCAAAAAGATGATGAAGAGTTTATTGATCATGTTCAGATGCTTGCTGAAGATTACATTAAAATGAGCATGGCTAAGACAGAAAAGATTGAGCTGCCTGAAGCATATAAACTTGAAAACTTTTCAAATAGAATACTTGTTATAGGTGGTGGTATTACCGGTTTGTCATCTGCTCTTGACGCATCAAAAGCAGGATACAAGGTGACTGTTGTTGAAAAAGAGAATTCTCTTGGAGGATATGTATCTCGTCTTCGCATGCAAATGCCTGTTGAATCACCATATGAGACATTGATTCCACCAATAATTGACAGCAAAATAAAAGAAGTTCAGGCTGACTCAAATATTGAAATTAAAACAGATACTATTGTTGCAAGAATAGCCGGTCAGCCAGGTGATTTTACAGTTACATTAAAAAAACCAGGCGAAAAAATTGCTTTTGATGTTCCTTTTCCTGTACCTGAAGATCAAAAAGTTGATGAAAATGGCAAAGATCTTGATGTAGATCAAATTGCTGAAATCTACAAAAAAAATAATGAAGGTCGTGAAGATATTCTTACTATTGATCCGGACGGAGAAAGATTTGGAGCTGTAGTTCTTGCAGCAGGATGGAGACCAGACCAATTAGAAGAAAAAGACTATGCTCATCTTGGCATAGGTTCTATACCTGATGTAATTACAAACAATCAGTTTGAAGAGATAGCTGCCAAAGGTAAAATAAAAAGACCATCTGATGGAAAAAAAGCAAAATCAGTTGTATTTATTCAAAGTCCTGGTGGAAAAGAGGATGATAGTGATTTTAAATACTGCGGATCTGTAACCAGTATGGTAGCATTAAAACAGGCTAAATATCTTCGCGAAGATTATGAAGATGGGAAAGCATATGTGATTTATCAACATATGCGTACTCCAGGTCTTGCTGAAAATTTTTATAAAAGCCTTCAGCAGGATCCTGGAATATTTCTTACAAAAGGAGATGTTACAACTGTTTCTCAGGAGGGAGCAAGTCTTATTGTAAAAGCTGAAAATACTCTTCTTGGTAATAAAATTGCTATAAAAGCTGATCTTGTTGTTCTTGCAGCCGGTATGGTTCCTGTTACAGTTGATGATCCTATTATTAATTTAGCTTACAGACAGGGTCCCGGATTTCGTGATAATGACATTTATGATGGTTATGCTGATTCAAATTTTATCTGTTTTCCTTATGAAACACAAAGGACAGGTATCTATGCAGCAGGCTGTATCAGACGCAGTTTGACAATTGAAGAGTCTATGGAAGATGCAACCGGAGCTGCCCTGAAAGCAATTCAATGTATAGAATCATCAAACAGAGGGGTTTCAGTTCATCCCAGATCAGGCGATATGACATTTCCTGATTTCTTTTTTCAAAGATGTACTCAATGCAAACGTTGCACAGAAGAGTGTCCTTTTGGAGCATTAGATGATGATGAAAAAGGTACACCAAAGCCAAATCCAACGAGATGCCGCCGATGTGGAACCTGCATGGGAGCGTGTCCTGAAAGAATTATTGGTTTTGCTGATTATAATGTAGACAGTATCGGATCAATGATAAAAGCTGTAGGCATACCATCTGAAGATGATTTTGATGAACCACCACCTCGAATTATTGGTCTGGTTTGTGAGAATGATGCATATCCTGCATTAGATATTGCAGGAATGAACAAGCTTTCATATTCTGCTAATGTAAGATTAATACCTGTAAGATGTCTTGGTTCTGTTAATGTAATCTGGATTAAAGATGCTCTTGCTGCTGGTGCAGACGGTGTTTTCTTACTCGGATGTAAACATGGCGATGACTATCAATGCCATTTTGTAAAAGGCAGCGAACTTGCTGAAATTAGAATGCAAAAAATAGGTGATGCACTGGCTAGTCTGGCATTAGAAGAAGAACGTGTGGCTCAGTTTGAAGTAGCAATTGATGACTATGACAAATTACCTGGTATTATAAATAAATTTGCTGAAGAAGTTGAAGCACTTGGCCCAAATCCATTTAAAGGATTCTAATAATCATTATATAGTTTAATTTAATAACATTTAAGCTCTATATTATACTTTTGTATTTAGGAGGTATTAACATGTCGGTAGAATACCTTGTTGAGCCTGATCTTGATTTTATAAATCAAGTTGTCGGACTTGGAGGCGATAGTTTAAAAAAATGTTTTCAATGTGCAACCTGTTCAGTTGTCTGTCCTATTTCTCCTGAAAACAAACCTTTTCCGAGAAAAGAGATGATAGCAGCATCATGGGGATTAAAAGACAAATTAGTCGGAAATATGGACATATGGCTTTGCCATAACTGTGGAGACTGCTCTACTCTGTGCCCTCGTGGTGCAAATCCTGGTGATGTCTTAGGTGCAATAAGATCTTATGCAATCTCAGAATATGCAACTCCCAAAAAACTTGCTCAGGCGGTAAATGATCCAAAAAAACTCCCTCTGCTTATTGGGATACCAGCAATTATATTCTTTGTTCTGGCTCTTATTACAACAATGTTTGGAGATAATCTAACAGCTCTTCTCGGTGAGTTGTGGACACACGGTGTTGATAAAAACATTATAGCTCATACAAATTTTATCTCCACATGGTTTGTTGATCTCGTGTTTGTTCCTTTGTCAATATGGTGTACAGTAATTTTTGCACTGGGACTTAAACGATTTCTTGCTGATATGTATATTGACGCAGTCACTCAGGGGAAAGTTCAAAATCCGGAATTAAATATTAAAGAACTGTTAAAATCCGTACCTATTGTTCTTTTAAGAATCATAAAGCATGAAAAGTTTAATGAGTGTGGAGAGAATCAGGAACGTACAACCGCTCATATGATGGTTTTGTTTAGTTTTATCTCACTTCTTATGGTAACAGGAATTTTCTTTTTTGTACTATATCTTTTTCATATACCAGGACCTTATCATCAGTATAATCCTGTTAAGATCTTAGCTAATATAGCTGGAATCTCACTTATTATCGGATCAGCTCTTCTTATTAAAAATCGTCTTGCACAAAAAGATCAGGTATCTGCATACAAGGACTGGTATTTAATCGGACTTGTTTTAGGACTTGGACTAACAGGAATGGCTACAGAAATGGCACGTCTTGCAGGATCTGCCAGTGTCTGTTATTTTACTTATTATATTCATCTTATTTTTGTATTTAACTTAATTGCTTTTCTGCCTTTTTCAAAAATGGCTCATTTTGTATATAGAACCATTGCCATGATATATGCTGAATATGCACAAAGACAATAACAATAAGATTTTATTTATATGAAAATGATGAAATATGAATGGTAAATTATGAATTAAGGAATTCTATTAATTTATAATTTGCCAGTAAGCGTTATTTCATTTTTATGTTTTGTTGTGCCTGTCAGGGCATGGGTGTTATATAATGTTAGGATCGAAAAAGCAGTTTCTGATAATTTTCAGAAACTGCTTTTTTTTTATCATATAAATTTCATCTTATTTCATCATGGGCATTACCATTCCAATCTCTTCCATTGCATTTTTAGGAATAGCATACCCGGTTTCATCACATATTTTCCCAAAATTATCACGGATATCTTCTATTGTTACAGTTTCATTAAAATATCCCTGAGCTGCTCCCACAAAGATTTTTGCTGTTCTTCCTGCACCTGCTGAAAAAATTTCGCCTGTTACAGAACAATCTTCATGTGCAAGATAAGCGACAATAGGAGAAACTTGCTCAGGACTCATCTTATCTGCCATAGGTCCTAAAAGCTCTTCTGTCATTCTTGTTTTTGCTCCGGGAGCCAGAACATTCACCATTATATTATTTTTTGCACCTTCAATACCAAGTACTTTGCTTACACCTACAATTCCCATTTTTGCAGCAGCATAATTTGTCTGCCCAAAATTCCCAAAAAGTCCGGCTGCTGAAGTTGTATTTATAATACGTCCATACTGCTGTTTTTTCATAATATCCCATACAGCCTTACATGTATTAATTGTTCCATGAAGATGCACATCAAGTACAATATTTAACATATCGGGAGTTAATTTTGCAAAAGATTTATCACGTAAAATCCCTGCATTGTTGATAAGGATATCAATTTTTCCATATTCATCCATGGCTGTTTTGATTATGCCTGCACCACCTTCTACAGTAGATACTGAATTGCCATCAGCAACAGCATCACCACCAGCTTTTTTAATCTCATCTACAACTTTTTGTGCAGGTGAAACAGAGCCTTCCCCAGATCCATCAACAGCACCTCCGAGATCGTTTATTACAATTTTAGCACCTCGTGATGCTAACAGTAATGCATGACATCGTCCCAAACCACCACCTGCTCCTGTTATTACTGCAACTTTATTATCAAATCTCATTTCTACCACGATTAATTCCTCCTTTAACTTTAGTAAAAAATTACGGAAATAATTGCCAGGTTGTTATAAACAACCTGGCATTTTTATATACCTGTCAATCAAGAAAAATCAGAAATGCTATAACTCTTTTTACATACAAGAAACTGTAATCTACCTATAAACAGCACTATAAAATATAATTCGTATAGATTTAAAAAAAAGTTTAAACAAGATTTCGCTCAGATTAGGAGATTAGATTAAGAGATTCAGATTTGTTAAACTTTATTAAACCATACTCAGGATATTTTATTTTTCATCCTGATATTGATTTGTACATATAAAAACCATTGAAGTTTATACAGGTACAAATAATAAGGAATGAAAATAAAACATATGATATAAAAACAGTAAATAAAGTATTTGCTTATAAAAAATTCCTACGGATTTTTAATTTATACAAATTATATAAAAAAACATCATGTATATGTCAACTATAAGTAAGAAATAATATTTTTATTTCTTACTTATAGTTGACATTTTATACCTATAAGGTATAAAAATATAAATTATGGATTTAGAATATGTTAAACAAGTAGGTATAGGTGCAGCATTTAAAAGTGGAAAAATTCTACTCTCTTATTTGGGAAATCTTTCCTCTATAGAAAAAAAGGGAACTATTGATCTTGTAACCAAAGCAGATATTGAATCTGAGAAAGCTATAGTTGATATTATCAATTACAGGTTTCCGGATCATTCCATTCTTGCTGAAGAAAGCGGTATGTCATACAGTAATCCTGATTTTAAATGGATTATTGATCCTTTAGACGGAACAACTAATTTTGCTTATAATTTAGGCGTTTTTGCAGTTTCCATTGCTTTTGAATTAAAGGGAGAAATTGTTGTTGGTGTTGTATTAAATCCTTGTACAGGGGAACTTTTTACTGCAATAAAAGAACAGGGAGCTCACTTAAATAGTCATCCCATAAATGTTTCAGCACATAAAACAGTATCAGACTCTTTGCTTGTTACAGGGTTTCCTTATAATTTTACTGATAATTTTACTGATATTATGACCCGTTTTGAAAATTGTCTTAAAGCTTCTATGGGAGTAAGAAGACTCGGCTCAGCAGCTCTTGATCTTTGCTTTGTAGCATGCGGAAGGTTTACAGGCTTCTGGGAACAAAATCTAAACCCATGGGATACAGCTGCAGGAGTACTCATCGCACATGAAGCAGGAGCACATATAACTGATTTTTCAAATAATCCTTTTGATATTAATAAAAAAGAGATTCTTACAACAAACCATAAAATACATAAAGAGATGATAAATCTGCTAAAAATTGGATAAATATATATGAAAAATAATTTCGACAACTCTACATTTGACAATAATATTGACTGTTTTGGATGTTTTGATATATCAGATAAATTATGCAGGGAAAAATGTATTTTATCTATAAAATGTGCTATTGAACAGGATTATAATAACAGTAATCAAGATGAGTTTATAGATGGATTGTTATTTTCAAATAAGATATTTGAAACAATTCAATAAGATTTATTCTGGAAAAATTTTATCAGGATTAAGAATATTATTTGGATCAAAAAGAGCTTTTATCTTTTTCATAAGATTAAGCTCTACAGAGTTTATCTCTTTTGCAATAAAGGAGCGTTTTGTTATACCTATTCCATGTTCACCTGAAATAGATCCACCAAGCTGTATAGTATAGTCAAACAATTCATTTATTATTAGTTCAGCCTTTTTAAAAGCTTTTTTATCAGTTTTATCTAACATAATATTAAAATGTATATTACCATCACCGGCATGACCAAAACTAACGATATAAAGCCCGCTTTTTGTTCTTAATTCTTCAATCTTTTTAACCATATCAGGAATTTTATTTCTTGGTACTACTATATCTTCATTGATTTTATCACGACCATAACGAAAAAGTGATGAAGATATAGATTTACGTGCCTTCCACAATTTCTCAACTTCACTTTTGTTTTTTGCTGTTTCTACAAAAACAGCTTTTTGGGCAAAACAGAGCTCTTTTAAGTTAAGCATATCTTCTTCAGTTTGCCTGACTGTACCATCAACCTCTATAATAAGAAGTGCATCTGCTTTTTCAACAATTTCAGGATCAAGAAATTTCTCAACACATTTAATAGAAGCCTTATCCATATATTCTATAGTTCTTGGAACAATCCCCGTCCTGATAATCTCAGATACAGCAGTAGCTGCATTCTCTACACTGTTAAATACAACCACCATTGTACATACCGCATGAGGAAGAGGTAAAAGCTTTAATGTAAGCTCGGTAATCACTCCAAGAGTCCCTTCCGAACCAACAATAAGCTTTGTTAAGTCATAACCCACAACACCCTTTGCTGTTTGTACTCCTGTTTTAATAATCTCTCCTGTTGGCAAAACAACTTCAAGACCTAATATATAATCCTTTGTAACACCATACTTAACAGCATGAGGACCTCCTGCACACTCTGCTGCATTTCCACCCAGAGTACAAAAGTCTGAGCTTGATGGATCAGGAGGGTAAAAAAGCCCTGTCTTTTCAACCTCCCTGTGAAACAAACCAGTAATAACCCCTGGTTCCACAACAGATATAAAATTATCTGAATCAATTTTTTTTATGTTTTTTAAACGTAACAAAGAAAGAATAACGCCACCTTCATGCAAAGGCACAGAACCACCTGTCATTCCAGAACCAGCACCTCTTGGTATAACACAAAATCTTTCCTCGTTTGCAAGCTTTAAAACTTGTGAAATCTCACAGGCATTTTCAGGAAAAAGTATTGCATCCGGAACTTTATGCAGACATCCAGAATCATATGAATAGCATACACGGTCTTCCATATCTGTTTTACAATATAAACTCCCCAAAATATCTCTTAGCCTGTTTAGTATACTTTTTTTCAATTATTTCATCCACGTTCCTTATAAAATTTACATCATCTCAGTTTCTATTTTATTACAAATATAATCTACCTGATCTTTTATTTCTTTCTTTTCTCTGATTGCACGTTCAACTGTAGAAATAGAATGTATAGCTGTTGCATGCTTTCTGTTAAAGTTTTTTCCTATGGTTTGAAGAGGCTGATCTGTAAATTTTCTTGACAGATAAATAGCTACCTGTCTTGGCCTTACTATTTTTTGTTTTCGTGATTTTGAAA
>DAOWNP010000162.1 GCA_030642545.1 Desulfobacteraceae bacterium
CTGCTATTCCATCTGTTTTTGAGTTTTCAGATCGAACAAATCTAACTCTAAATCTATGTGCCTATTTGTGGAAGTTATTTCATCCACATTCCTTACCATACAAGTGTTGCCTGAAAAGAGACCATAAAAGAATCTCCTCCATATGAATAATCAGGATTTAATGCCATTGCACCTTCCCTCTCATCTTCTTCTATTAAACCAGAATCTATATAATGATCTAAATAGGAATAATCTTTTACAACATCTCTATCTTCCAAACTCTGATACACTGCTCCAAAGCTAAGCTTTATGGGATGAACAAATCCAGCAAAAGGCTCAACTGTGAGCTCTGCTCCAAATGATAATACATGGGTATCATTATCCAGAAAATTATAAGGTCCTGTATTTGCCTCATCTGGTACAAATGTTTCTCTATAATAATAACCTGCAAGCAGATCAAGATTATCTGATATTTTATATAACAGACCTACTTTTGGAACAACTATATCATCAAAAGCAGGAATTGATAGATTCTTATCTGCCCAAAAACTCTCTTTTAATTTTGAAACTTTATAACCTGACCAGTTCTGAAACTCCAAATCAAATGAAACCGTTAAATCATCTAAAGTATATGCTGCTCCAAATGAATACATTTCAGGTACATAAAAATCCATAACTGCAAGACCAACTTCCATATGTAAGTTAAGTGCAGGTATCTCAATGTGAGCATCTAATGGTTCAATGTCCAACACTAATTCATCTCGATAAGAAGCTCCTATATCTATATCTTCATTTATATGCCAATAAGCACCTAAAACAACTGCAATTTCAGGCTTTACATCTATTTTCACCTCAGATCCAGGAAGTTTTTGAGACTCTGCTATGTTCACTCCTATTAGATTTACCTGACCGTCACCCTTTGCGAGAATAGTTGCACCAAGACCAATTCCAAATGTATCATCTGAAAAACCAAAGCCTACTCCTGTAAAAACAGCAATTCTTGATATATATCTGCCATATCTTAAATGTTTATGGGTTCTTACATCAATATCGTTAACGTTAGCGATAGTAAGATCATCTAAAATACCAAGACCAATTCCAAAACGGGCAGAAGAGACTACATCTGGCATTTTATAAATCTGATTTATATCAAATGCTGCTCCCAAAACAAACGCATTGGTATCAGGAACATCCTCTGTTCTAATTGAGATTTTTAAATCCATAGACGTTGAATTATACATATAACCTACAGAAAGCTGGTTAGGTGTTTTTTCCTGATCTCTGGTTTTCCCCAGGCCTGACATATTATAATAGACTGATGACCAGTCATCTACAACAGCAACCATTGCATTTCCTCTTGCCATACCAGAAGCACTTATACCGTATGTGTCCATAAAATTAGCATAAGACACATCAAAAAACGATGTTACTCCAAAAAAAAATAATATAAATAATAATACTATTTTGCTTTTCAACATACTTTTATAACTCCTTTATTTAAAATTTGGAAAAAACACTTCTAAAATAAACTATTGAATTTATTTGATCTTGACTTTGACCTAAATTTCATAAAAAAACAATTTATCTCTAAGATAAACATCGTTTTTTAATATCGACATACTATGAATAAAGAATAAAATACTTTATTCCTGAAAAAATTATTTTTTTTACTTATCTGCTGCATAAAATATTTTTAGGAATTAATTTGTTCCGTATTTCGCAGATTCGTATATTTTTGAGTATTTATAAAATTAACTATCAAAAGAGAAGTGCTGTGTCAAATAAAAAAAATCAATCATTTATCGTTTAATTTAATAACTCGACAGGTTGCCTGCGGAATGAAAATTCCTTCTGTGTTCAAGGCGAAAAATCAATTTAGCAGACATAGCCGTTGTATTTTCCAGATTAAATTTATTTTGAATTTTGAAAAAGATACGAAATTTTTTGGTGCCTGAGACGAGAATCGAACTCGTACAGAGACTGAGCTCCGAGGGATTTTAAGTCCCTTGCGTCTACCTATTCCGCCACCCAGGCATTATTTTTTACAACTCAGTTGCTAATTTTTAAATCACTTTTATATCTTATTGTATTAATTGTCAAGCTTTTGTGTTATTTTGTTCTCTTTTTTTTTTTTTATAAACCCGTGAACAACACCATGACATTTACAAGCTGTTGATAAAAATACAGGAGTTTCAGCCTTTTTAATATTATATAAAGCAGAATAAAGAACATCAAAATTATAACCTCCAACACCAGGTGCTGCCTGCCTGCTGAAAATAACATTTGACTGGTAATTTTTATATTTAAAATTTTTTAATGTTTCATTTACAATCAATGGTCTTGGTTTCTGTGTATACGTACAGATATCCGAAGGCTCAATGCAGTTATCAGGACAGATAAAATCAGCATTACTAACATATAGTTCACCTTTTTTACCAACAATTGACATAACAAACATATCTTTTAATTTTTTACAAATATTTATGGTCTCTATTTCATAGTCTACTGATAATTTATTTTTTATCCATTCAAACGCAACATGAATTGGTACCGCAGGCACAATAAAAACATCTTTTTTATCCCTTTCTAAATAATTTAATAAAAAGGTTATAGCGTCTGAAACAACAGTATTTATTCCTTTTTCTGAAATTTGTGACAAAAGAGACCTGTTATTATCCACAACAGTTATCAAAGCACTGTTATACCTGCTTTTTAATGATAAAGCAGCTTTTGTCCCAAATTTACCTGCTCCTAATATTATTATTTTTTTTTTCATAACTGTTTTTTTATAGATTTTATTGATGTTTCTTGTCAAAATATATTGTATCTGTTAAATAATTTTTATGAAACAGTCAATAAATAAAAATAAAATTATTTTAGCTTCAAAATCACCGAGAAGGAAATATCTTTTACAACAAGCTGGTATAAACTTTAATGTAATAGAGAGTTGTTTTAATGAAACTCTAATTACTATAACTGATCCCAAATCATACACAAAACTACTTGCTGAAAAAAAAGCTACAGCTATTTGGCATAATTATCCTGATCATTGGATAATTGGAGCTGATACCATAGTAGTAATAGATGATAAAATTCTCGGAAAACCAAAAAGCAGAGACCACGCAAGAACAATGCTTACCAGCCTGAGTGGTAAAACTCATATGGTTATAACAGGTTTTGCCATATGTTCCAGCTCTCGTAATAAAATTATTTCGAAAACTGTTGAAACAGATGTTTTTTTTAAAAAACTAACATCTCAGGAGATAAAATGGTACACAAATACGAAGGAACCTTTTGATAAAGCAGGAGCTTATGCTATTCAAGGTCTTGGAACATTTCTTGTACGAAAAATAAACGGATCCTACACAAACGTTGTAGGACTTCCTGTGTGTGAAGTAATTGAAATTTTACTCAAAGAAGGTGCTTTAAGCTTTTCAGATATTTAAAAAAACACAAGGTATGTTAAATTGAAAAACAAAATAGATACAATCAAAAAAACAATAAAAAAAACAGCTGTAGAGTGCAATAGAGATCCTCTCTTGATTCATCTTGTGGCAGCAAGCAAAACCATGTCCAAAGAGAAAGTAATACATGCCATAGATGCAGGAGCTGCTATACTTGGTGAAAGCTATATAAACGAAGCAAGAGAAAAAACAGATGCTTTAAAAGCATATAATGTTTCATGGCATTTTATAGGACATCTTCAATCAAACAAAGCAAAATATGCTGTTGGACTATTTGATCTGATTCATTCTGTAGATTCTATGAAACTTGTCAAAGAAATTGATAAACAGGCAAAAAAAAAAAAGATAATACAGGAGATCCTTATTCAGGTAAATATTTCCAATGAAGTTACAAAGTCAGGTATAGACCTGACTTCATCAACAAATTTTTTTAAAGAAGCAGCTCTTTTTAAGAATGTCTGTATAAAAGGACTTATGACAATGCCTCCTTTTTTTGATGATTCTGAAAAGTGCAGACCTTTTTTTAAAGCACTCAATAAATTAAAAGATACAATAAACTCAAAAAATATTCCAAATATAACCCTTACAGAGCTTTCTATGGGTATGACAAATGATTATAAAATAGCTATTCAGGAAGGAGCCACATACATCCGTATAGGAACTGCCATATTTGGGCAAAGAAAATGAAAAAAATACTGCTGCATATATGTTGTGCTCCATGTTCCATATATCCTTTGTCAAAGCTTTTTTCAAAAGATACATATATAATGGGTTATTTTTATCGTCACAATATACATCCCTATTCTGAATGTATTAAACGTGAAAACACTTTAAAAGAGTATGCAAAAACCATAGATTTAAAAGTAATTTATCAACAGGACTATGATATTGAAGGTTTTTTTCAAAATGTTGTTTTCAGAGAAAAACAAAGGTGTCAGGCCTGCTATTTTGACCGTTTACGATCTACAGCTCTTGTTGCAAAAAAAGGTAAATTTGACTTTTTTACAACTACACTTTTATACAGCAAGTTTCAAAACCATGAGATGATCAAATCCACAGGTATTTCAGCTGGTAAAGCTATTGGAGTAAAATTTTATTATGAAGATTTTAGAAACGGCTGGAAAAAAGGAATAGAAGAATCAAAAAAACTTAATATGTACCGTCAGCAATATTGCGGATGTATTTATAGTGAAAAGGAAAGATTTTTCAAATAAAACCATGTTTAATAACATTATATATTTTATAATAGTTCTTCTTATCTATACTACTTATGAACCTTCAGAAACTACAAATTTTACAACAGGAAACACAGTTTTCCTGTTTCTTGTTTCTCTTTTTATTTTTACATGGATTACGAAATTTCGTTTTAAAAAGCTAGAAAATCAAATTTTTAAGTTCACTATCTACAAATCAGGCACAAATATTTTACAAAAATTTGATAAATTAATAAAACAGCAGACAATACTTGCAATTATTCTGTTCTCTTTTGACCTTTATTTTTTAAATCTTCCTGATTTTTTCAGTGGTTTTTATGTTTTTAAAACAGTACCTGCTGTAAATGCTTTTTTATTTATCCTTTTATTTCTTTGTTACTTAATTATTATATGGAACTTATCAAACAATGTTTTTCAGGTTTTAAACAACAGCAACATAAGTTTAAAATCATATATCATATCTAATTTATCCTTTACTGTTCCTGTTTTTTTACCGTGGCTCTGTTTATCTTTAATATATGATCTGATATTTGCTCTGCCTTTTGATTTTATTCATAATTTTTTTTTAACAACAGAGGGTCAGGCAGCCTATTTTCTTTTGTTTATTTTTTCAGCCATAATAACAGGACCTAAAATAATTCAAAAGCTATGGAATTGCAAACCAGTAGAAGCCGGTGAAAAACGAACCCTTATTGAAAATATATGTAAAAAAGCAGGTGTTGGATATAACAATATTGTATACTGGTCAATATTTAACGGAACAATGATTACTGCCGGTGTCATGGGAGTTGTAAAAAAATTTCGCTATATTCTTGTTACAAGAGCACTCTTAGATAATCTTGACCCTTTTGAATTAGAAGCTGTTATAGCCCATGAAGCAGGTCATATAAAAAAAAAACACCTTCTGTTTTACATAATCTTCATAGCAGGATTTATGCTGGTTTCATTTATATTGTCAGATTTTATTATTTTTTTACTATATTCAAATCCCGTATATTTTATAACTGATAAATTAGATATAACTCTTGAATCTGCTGCACCACCTCTTTATATAACAATAACAATTATATCCTTTATTATATATTTCCGTTATATTTTCGGCTATTTTATGCGAAATTTTGAACGTCAGGCTGATCTTTATGCTTTTGAACTCTTAAACAGTGCAAAACCTTTAATCAGTACATTTTATAAAATAGTACACATAAGCGGACAACCGGCTGAAAAACCA
>DAOWNP010000111.1 GCA_030642545.1 Desulfobacteraceae bacterium
GCTCTTGTATAAAAAAGCCTTTCACTTGAAGGTTCCCTTAAAACAAAAAAACCTTCTCCTCCAATACCCAAATCTGTTGCATTTCCTGTTGATTCAAAAGATCCCTGACCAAAATTTGATGCTACATTATTTAGTGCAGTACCTCTTCCTACCTGAGCAGATCCTGACTGGGTAGCTACAGATTGACTCAAAAGATCAGCAAATATAAATCCGCTGCTTTTAAACCCTACTGTATTAACATTGGCTATATTATCTCCTATTATCTGCATAGAGTTACCAAGTGTATTTAACCCGCTGATTCCTGAAAAAAGTGAACTTGTTAAAGACATAATTCCCCCTCTTTTTTAAATATTTTCTGCTTTTAATCCGTAACTGATAAATTTTCTTCAGGAGCCAGTACTTTTGTAATATTTTTCTGGTTTACAATCTGATCTCCAACTATAATATATCCTGAATCAGGTTTATTAATAATTCCCGTAACCCTTCCTGTAATAAAACTTGAAACCTGTCCGTACCCGCCTTTTTCACCTTTTTGCAGAACTTCATAGGAATAAAGCCCATCTGCCAAAGCATCTCCAGCGTCATCTTTTCCATCCCAGTTTATTTTGTGGGTACCTGCATCCATCTGCCCATGATAAAGAGTTTTTACTTTAAACCCGTTATCATCATAAACAGAGATCAAAATTTCTCCGGGACTTTCTATTGTATAAGACCCTCCTATAACTTCACCATCTTCTAAATTCATATCAGAAGCCGCAGCTTCTATATCTTTTCCTATATAATCTAACAAACTCTCTTTATTATCACTGACAAATGCGTCAGCTATCCCCTGCAGACTTTCATTCATATTAAACATCTGTTCAAGACTGGAAAACTGGGCTAACTGACTGGTAAAATCAGTCCCTTCCATAGGATTTAACGGGTCCTGATGTTTTAACTGAGCAACTAACATTGTCAAAAAAGCATCTCTACCGAGAGGATCTTTTTCTTCAACCTTCTCCTCATAACCATCTTTAAAAAAAGATGGGTTACCTGACTCAGAAATTGAATTAATTTGTGACATATAGCACCACCTAATATAATAATTTAAATTTTTTTTAATACTACCTGAGATTTATGCAACAAGATCAAGACCTCCTTCTACTTTCTTTCTTGCATAAACCTGTTTTTCATCAACATCCTGAGAAATTCGCTGTTTTTGCTTTGCACCAATTTTTTGTTCCCTGTTTTTTGCAAATTTTCTGTTATGGTCCTGCTTTAAACTATCAGAGAATTGATTAAAATTACTTGCAAATAAAACTTCTACCTTTTCAAGCTTTACTCCTGTTTCCAAAAGAACAGCTTTAAGATCAGCTACATTAGATAGAAGAATATCCTTTGTAATCTTATTTTCAGCAAGAATACTAACTTTAAGTCCATTAGCACTGTTTTCCAAACCAAGCCTCACTCTCCCTAAGTGTGGTGGTTTAATAGTAAATTCCACATCTTTATCTCCCATTTTTACTGAGCGTGAAATCTGCTTTGTTACCTGGTTAAGTAAATATGAAGGCATCGGCTTTTCATCTGTTTTTCCGGAAACAGACATCACAGGTTTACCCTTTATTCCGGAAACTATATTTTCCTCTGAAACTGTTTTTAAATTTGAATCATTTTTAACAGGTTCTGTCTCTTCAGTTGTTTTAATAAATTTATTAAAACCCCCTGACTCTTTAATATTTTTTACTTCACTATTTTTTACTACTTCTTTATTCTCTTCTCTACCATGATTTGCCAGAAAATCTTTTTTATCCAATATGTTTTTATTATCTGCTTTATCAATTTGTTCAATATTATCTCTCTTATGCTGCCTGTTTTCCCATTGTAATATCTCAGATTCATTTTTTTTACTGTTTTTCCCATTTAAAACATTAGCCATACCAATATTATCAGTTGCTTTTCTTTTTTTTTCTCCACCTTCAATATTAAATTCAATACTATTCTTTTCACCAAATCCATTTTTCTTTTCAAGCTCTTTTGCAAACTCTTCTAAAGAAAAGGTTGATTTACCTTTTAGAGAAGGAGCTATATCCATTCCCTGCAACAAAGATATCAACTGGCCAAAAGATCCTTTTTTTATTAAAAAATCTGCAGGCTGTTCACACTCTCCCATAACTTCCTTAAGATTTTTTAATAATTCAGATAGATTCATCTCCTGATTATCAGTATTTATATCAGTTAAAACATCTTGTATCTGCTGATGATTTAAACCAAAAAGACTCAACATGGATTCTATAAACGGTAAAACTGACACAGCAAGCATACCGTCATCTTCCATATCATTTTTATCTGAATCTAACTTGTTTAAACTATTTTCCTTTGCTGCCAATACAGCACTCTTAATTTTATCATTTCCCCCCACAAGCTTTTTTGCAAATCCATTTAAAGAGAAAACTCTTTTCTCTAATTTTTCACTTATCAGAGATTTTACTTTTAACTTTTTAAATTCAGAACCTGAACCATTTCCCTCTTTATTTACTTCTCCAACCTGATCAAAATTAAACTTAGCCTTTTTTACCATCGCTTTAATTACATTTTTCAATTCATCTGAAAAAAAGGAGTCGTGATTTCCAACTTTATCTGATCCCTTTGCTTTGCCTGATAATTTTAAAAATTTAGAAGTGTTTAATTGAATTTGTAATTGCTGCATTTTTTCTATCTCATCTGTTTTATTGTTAAATAAAAAAAGAATCATTTTTTTTTAATATTATTAAGAGCAACAGGTATGCCACCAATAAGTAAAACAGATTTTAATAAATATATTCAAGTAGTTATGGCTTTTAGGCAGGGTGTAATTTATTTATTTATATAGATGAAGAGAAAAACTTACCATGTTAAAAATTAATTTTGGGAAAAAACTACCACTTTTTTTCTCAAAAAGAAATTGAGGGTTTATTCTCTATTTAGTTTTTTTACTTTAAAAAATGAGGATGGGACTATTTTATTCTTTACAAGGTATTTCATTACTCCATACACATGCATTGGTATATATATTAGGGATTTTATCCTCTTGTATGCCTAATTTATCTGAAAAAAACTTTACTTTATCCCAATCTCCTTTCTCATAAAAAACAGAGAGCTTTAAGTAGTCACCAAGCTCCCCTTCCTGTAAAATCAGAGCTTGTTTTATCTCTTTAACAAGAGGAATTTTTTTCATAATCACTTCAATATCCTGATCCAAAATAGCATCAATCAATGAAAAAATACCCGTGGTAAACAGCTCATCAGAATACTTACAATGTTTACTTATTGTTCCAAGATTTTCACAAAACTTTGCTCTGATACAAGATTGTTTAATTAATTCTTCTGGTTTGCCATGTGCAACTTTTGATAGTAAAAAAAAACTGATAAATCGCCTTATTTCATTTTCTCCAAGGTTAACCAAAGCCTGTTTGATTTTTTTTACTTTATTAATTCGCTTAAAAAAAGATGAATTTGCATATTGTAAAAGTTTGTAAGATATAGAAACATCACGTTCAATCAATTTCCCAACTCTATCGAAATCAAACTCAGATCCATTTATTTCAGCCATTAGTTTCATATTATTTACATTTGAAGTGGATATCTCTTTTCCTTTAATAATTTCAGGCTTACAAAAAAAATATCCCTGAAAATATTCAAAGCCCATTTCAAGTGCTTTTTCAAATTCACTATTTGTTTCTACTTTTTCAGCAAGCAGTTTGATGTTTTTGGATGGAAGTTTATTAAGACACGATTGTATTTCATCTATAGGAGTCAGCCTGAAATCTATTTTTATTATATGTGCAAGTTTTATCAATTGCTCTAAATCTGTTTTAAAAACAAAATCATCTAATGCAAGAGTATATCCTTTTTCAATTAATAATTTACAAGCATCTATTATAGCATCTGTTGGTTCTACATCTTCTAAAATCTCTACAACCATATTTTCTTTAGAAAACAGCAGAGGAAACTCTTTTAAAATCAAGCTTTCTGTAAAATTAATAAAAGCCTTATGTCCACCAGTGATTTCATTTATTCCAATTGTATAAAAGCTGCTTGAAAGTATTTTTGAAGTTGCTGTATCTCCTTCTATATCAGGCATTGCGTTATTTAAACTATTTCTGAATAAAAGCTCATATGCAAACAATTTTTTCTTTTTGTTAAATATCGGCTGACGAGCAACATATGTATCCATATATAATTCCTTTTTTAAGTTAAACTATATTTTTATACCACCTGCTTTAAAAGCATAATTTAAAGAGCTGTCAATAGTCGCTTCATAGCCATTTAAACTTGCTATAACGCGACTATTTTGATCAACAAAAGTAAAATCAGCGTTTAATTTATGCTTGCTTAATTTATTGGTTTTAAGATAAACAGAGATTTCTGAGGATGGAAAGTGTTCTACATATTGTCTGTAGCTATCACAATAACTTGGAATAGACACACTGCCTGTTTGTTCAAAACACCAAAGGCAGGCAAGTTGAAAAGCAGAATCTAAAATTAAAGGGTCACAAAGCCATTGCCCTCTGACAGGATCTGTCTCCCACTCAGAAGGAGCCGGAGCTGAAGATACTATTGCAGCCATACCAGAAGCCGAATAACCGGTTATTTTTTTAAGTCCCTGAAGCATAGGACCATGAAAAAGGATTTTCTCATAAATATCTGTAATAGTTCTGTGATATTTTTCATACAGAGGTTTTTTAAAATTTTTAAGTTCACCTGAATGTTGAGACGTTAATTTTAATATAGCTTTTGCACTGGAAAAAACCCTTGAACTGTTACCATTTGAACTGTTTTTTACACAAACATCAACTTCAAATGATGATCCTTTATAACAACCTTTGTTTGCAACAAGCCATACATTGTTATTATAACCATTTCCAAGTTTAATTCCATTTAATACCCTTAACCTGTCAAATCCAAAAAAAGACATCCCTGGGTTTTCATGAAGAGCACAGCTTCCTATCCATTCAGAAACAAGTGCTAATGGAACCACAGGCTTTTCTCCTAATACATGATCTTTTAATACTGAATAATTATCTAACTGGATATTTTTTTCATAAAAATTGTAAAATGAATCTTTATTATCAGAGATATCTTCTGTCTGAAAAAACTCTTTTTCGCTGTTTTTATAACCTGCATCAATGACAACTTCAACAGGCATATTATAATCAGGTACTAACTCTTTTAACAAGCATTTAACACCTTGTTCAACAGGAATAACATTAATACTGTTTTTTTCAAATTCTCGTTTTATGGAACTTGTAACCATGCCTCCGTCCCACGGCCCCCAGTTTATGGATGTTACCTTACAATTTGCTCTTTTTTGTGCTTCTGCCTGAGCTGTTTTATTTAACACTTCATTTGCCATGGCATAATCTGCCTGCCCTTTATTACCAAATCTTGCACTTACAGAAGAAAACAGTACCATATGTTTTAAAGTGTCTTGCTTTAAAGCTTCAAGAAGATTAACCAGCCCTGCAACTTTTGTATTAAATACTATTTCAAACTGATCAATAGTTTTATCTATAATCAGTTTATCATGCAGCACCCCTGCTCCATGTATTATAGCTGTTATATGAGAAAATCTATTCCTTACTTTTCCCATTAAAGCAGTTAAATCTTTAGAATTTAATATGTCTGACTGATAATAAACAACTTTTGAACCAAAACTCTTTATTTTATCAATAGTTTTCTTTATTTCTCTGTTTACTGCAAATCTTTTATACACTTTTTCAACTTCTACAGGCACAGGTTTTTTTTGAGTAAAATAGTTATGATAAACAGCTTTTTTCATTTCTGATTCTGTTTTTAGATTTTCTAACCAGTCTGGTTCATCAAAAGGTATTTGCGATCTTCCCAGTAAAATCATTGTTGCTTTTGTTTTTTTTGCTATTTCTACAGCACATTCAGCGGTTATACCTCTTGCTCCGCCTGTTACAACAATTACATCTTTTTTGGTTAAATCTGTTGTTTTTTCAGAAAAAGATGTTTTTTCAAGCCTGAGCACCTTTTTAAAATTTTCTGAAATCCCTATCTCCAAATTTCCTGTTTTAAAAATTTCAGACAAAACTGATTCTGCTATAGTTGAACAATCTGTCCACTCAGGCTCTATATCTATACAGTGACAACATGTGTTTTCCCATTCAAGAGCTGCTGTTTTACAAAGCCCCAAAAAACCTGCCTGCACAGGATTAAATATATTACTGCCGCTTATACCAAAAGATCCGTCCATTCTTGTTATTGCAGTAAATATACTTTTTCCATCATCATCATCGTTATTATCATTTGCAAACAACACACCAGCTGTTTGGACAAGCGTAAAAATGGATTTAATATAATCTATATCTTTTAAACCTATCTCTGTTTTTTTAAAAATTGATTTTTTAATAACTATAATTATACCACCTGAATTTTTAATATTATCCTGATAATATTCAATGTAATCTTTGTGTGGTGATATTATCAGCTTTGCGTCTATGTTTTTCCCAACAAGTTTTTTTACTATAGCTTCAGATAAACCTGTTTCATCATCTGTAACATAAATAGTTTTCCCCTTTGGAATAAAAATATCATCTTTTCGTTTGTCTAATTGCTTGTCTAATAAATCTGCTGTTTTTAAAATTCTTTTATAAATTACTTTTTGAGATAAATCCATATCACTATCAACCACTACTGTTTGTGTTATAAGTGCTGATAAGTCACTGTTTGAATTTAAAGCTTCTGTGCCTCTTCCTGTTTCAATATCTGAAACAGTTTTTTGATTTTCACCAATATAATCTATAACCTCTTTCAGAGTTTTTAAAGATGACATAATATCAGGCGAAATTTCAGGAAGATTTCCTGCTTTTTCCTCTAAAGCTGAAAAAATTTCAACTCTTTTAATGGAATCTATACCAAGATCCGATTCCATATCCATATCAAGGCCAAGAGCATCTAACGGGTATCCGGTAAGCTCACTTACAATTGATATAAGAGTTGAACCCAAATCATGTTTTGAATTAACTACAGTCGTATTTGAAGCTGTATTGCTATCTGTTTTTTGATTTTCATCAATATAATCTATAACCTCTTTCAGAGTTTTTAAAGAAGACATAATATCAGGAGAAATCTCAGGAAGAGTTCCTGCTTTTTCCTCTAAAGCTGAAAAAATTTCAACTCTTTTAATAGAATCTATACCAAGATCTGATTCCATATCCATATCAAGACCAAGAGCAGCTGACGGATATCCTGTAAGCTCACTTACAATTGATATAAGCGTTTCGGCTCTATTTTCTGAAATATTTTTTATCTCTACCTTGTCAGAATCAAAATTATCTAAATCAGAACTATTATTTACGACCATTTCTGTTTCAGGTACAAAGACATTTTCATCAGGTTGAGAATAATTTTTTACCTCAGTATTATCTACAACACTTTCAACTAACACCGAATCAGAAATATTTTTTGTGCTCTCAAGTATTTTCTGTATAATTTTACTTGCTTCTGCCTGAATATCTAAAAATTTTTCATGGGCTGATACTGTATTTGCCTGCACTATCTGTATAGATTTCAACCCTTCAGAAACCACTTTTAATGTCTGATTAATAACATCAGAACTGTTTTTACTATCTGTTTTCATATTATTTTTATTAATATTAATAGGATTTGAAGTTATATCTAATTTATCAACTTTTTTATGGGAC
>DAOWNP010000362.1 GCA_030642545.1 Desulfobacteraceae bacterium
ATTTGGCAACATATGATAAATAGGTAACAGCATAACAAGTTAGAACTTCAGATTTTAAAAAGGCAGTATCGTCATGGTTCTGCCTTTTTTATTATTGACTCATGAGTTCTTTATATATTCGCGTAAAAAAACTTATATTTTACTATACAGGGTTTATTTGTATTTGTATTTGTATCAATCTATTTTGTTTTGAGATTCTTGACACTATTTGTATTGTAGTGTATTTTTAAATAAGTTTTATCTCTGTCTTTTAGAAAAAATATCCTCATAAAATGAAACTCTTTCGTGTTAAAAATTCTATCTTGGTAAAAGAGAGTTTTTATAGATAATTCCTGAATAAATAATGCTAAATATTTGGAGGGAGAAATGAAAGTAGACTTAAACACTAAGATTTTGCTGGTAGAAGATGCTTCTACTATGCGTAGAATGGAAGTTAGAATATTAAATCAATTAGGGTTTAAAAATATTGTTGAAGCTTCAGATGGTAATGATGCCCTTAAAAAGTTGAAAAATGATAAAGAAATTAAGATTATTATTAGTGATTGGTCTATGCCTGATTTAGATGGCTATGAGCTATTGATTAAAATAAGAGAAAAAGCTGAATATAAAGAGCTGCCATTTATAATGGCAACAGGTCACGGAGATAAATCTTCTGTGGCAAAAGTTTTTGAGGCTGGTGCAAACTGTGTAATTACAAAACCATTTTCTCCTGATGAATTAAAAATTAAAATTAATGAAGCATTTGGTCATAAATTAGAATCTGTTAAAAAAGTGGACAAAGAGTTAGAAATAGATAAAGAGGGAAGAGTAAAGCTTAAAATAGCACATATTCAAATTACAGATCATCTGACCCTGGGTGTTATGCAACATATGATCAAAACAGGCCAAAAAACGCCGAAACATCTAAATATAGAAACTGTATGTATGGGAGGGTGGAATCCGGTTCAAAGTGCAATAGAAGAAGGCAGTGTTGATGCTGCCTATATTTTAGCTCCCCTTGCTATGGATCTTTTTAATTATAATGTACCTGTAAAATTGATAATGTTTTGCCACAAAAATGGAAGTATTTTTGTACGAAGTAAAGCTGAACAATATCGTAAACCATATCAGATGTTTTTTAAACATAAAACAATTTTTATTCCTCATAAGTTATCTATTCATAACATGCTTGCTCATATGTATTTAACGCATATGGGGCTTAAGCCCGGGTCTGCCGGTAAAGAATCTGTTAATGTATTATTTGATATAGTTCCACCAGTAGCAATGCCAGCTTTTTTAAAAGAAAATTCTGATTCAAGAGGGTTCATAGTAGCAGAACCTATCGGATCTAAAGCTATTGCAGCAGGTATTGCAGAAAAACAGTTACTTTCCAGTGAAATATGGAATGATCATCCCTGTTGTGTTGCTGTGTTTAGAGATGAATTTATAGATAAGTATCCAGATGCTGTACAGGAGTTTTCAGGTATGCTTATGGATGCAGGACAATTTATTACAAAAAATCCAGATCAGTCTGCTAAGATAGCTGTAGATTTTCTTGATCCTGAAAAAAAACTGGGGCTTACTGAAGATCTTTTAAAAACTGTTTTAACAGATCCTATGGGTATTAGTACTGATAATTTATTTCCGGATATTTCTCAATTAGATAGAATGCAGCAATATATGAGTAAAGAAATGAATATCGGAGGTATTACCGATCTTGAGTCTTTTGTGGATCTTAGATTTGCAGAACAGGCTTTAAAAGAAGATCCTTCACGTAAAAGTAATAAATATGACAATGATGAACAAAAAAGAGCTGGAGTTTCTAAAATTAATGATTTTAGTTTAACAAAATCTGTTGCGTTAAGAACAGGTAAGTATTTAACATTTGGTCTTGCAGAAGAGAGATATGGTATTGGAATACTTGATGTTAAGGAGATTATAGAAATGGCGGATATCCGGCCACTACCTCGTATGCCTGATTTTATAAAAGGGGTAATTAATCTTAGAGGAAAAGTTATTCCAATTATTGAAATGCGTCAAAAATTTGGAATGGAATTTGTAGAATATACAGACAGGACATGTATTATAGTTGTTGAGATCTCTGCTTTAAAAGGTTCGGCTTATATGGGAATAGTTGTAGATAAAGTTTTTGATGTAGCAATTGTTACTGAAGATGAAATACAAGATACCCCGGACTTTGGGAACTCAGTAAATATTGATTATATTACAGGTATTGCTAAAAAAAAGAATTATGTGATTATTCTTTTAGATATTGATCAGATACTAAATAAACAGGAAAAGTCAGATATGGCTATTGCTTCATGATTTTGGGGAGAACTTTATCTTGACAAACATCGCATACCAACCAAAACTCCATTTATACTGGAGTGTCTAAATTGGTCAGTTTTTTCTAATCGCACTTTTTGGGTAGTGGGTCAAAACTGTTACTAAGCGTGAATATCTATCCCAAATTCGACTTTGTTAATCAGCAAACCTATGACAGTGTCGTGCATTATTTCTAAC
>DAOWNP010000269.1 GCA_030642545.1 Desulfobacteraceae bacterium
AGCTTCATCTATAATAAGAATTACTCTTTGCTTTTGACTAAACTGATCTAATAAAAACGAATGCAATCTCTCAAGCATTTCAGTTTTATCCATTCCATAAACATCTAATTCATACTCACTGCATATTACTTTAATCAACTGTTCAGGAGTTACTGAAGTATTATTTATTAAACCTATTTTTACATTCTGTTCTATTTTTTTTATAAGCAAATTAATAAGAGTCGTTTTACCTGCTCCTATTTCACCGCTAACCACAACAAAACCTTTGTTTTCAAATACAGCATATTCAAGATGCACATATGCATTTTCATGATCTGAACTCATATAAAAAAAATCAGGATCAGGAAGCAGATTAAAAGGTTTTTCTTTTAAATCGTAATAAGATGTATACATTTTAAAACTTTCTCTATTTATTTTATCCCAGTTTCTTAATCAGATTTTTACCTGGATTTGTTAAATACAGTACCTATAACAGGCTTGTTTTGTAAAAGTTTCATAACTCTTTTAAGATCATCAACTTTTGTTTTCTCAGCTTCAACAACCAGCAAGATACCATCTGCAAACTTAGTTAAAACCAAGGGATCACTACATGCAAGCAATGCTGGTCCATCTAAAATAATTATTCGATCGTTTGTATATCTTCCTTTCAAATCTTTCATAAGACTTTCCATTTTAGATGAACTTAAATACTCAGATGAATTGGTAAGAGATTTACCTGCAGGAAGTATTGTTAATCTTTCAATACCAGGATTAATAAAAAAATCTGATATCTCTTTTTCTCCTGTAAGATAATCTGACAATCCATCTTTCATTTTAATTCCAAAAAAGTCATTAGAAAAATCATAATGCTGTTTTGTCGGGGTTTTTAAATCAGCATCCACAACAAGTACTGTTTTATTCAACTCTTGAGCTATACAAATACTAAGATTAATAGCAGTAAAAGTTTTACCTTCTCCAGGATAAGCACTTGTTACAAGAAGAGTATTTCCCCCATTTTCTGTAAACTTATTTAATATTTGGGTACGTAAAATTTCAACCTGACTTGTCATTTCGTTTTCCTGAAAAAGAGAAAACACTTTATTATTCTTTAAAACTTCATGATCTACTGCTTTAATTTTGGTTTTTGAATAATTTATACATATTTTTTGCTTTTTATTATTAAATTGTACTCCCTGTTTGTTTGTGGTTTGTTTTTTTACACTACCAGACTCTTCTTCTAAAGACTCTCTTTCCTTTTGAGCTCGTTTTAAAGCCAGCTTAAGTTTACTCATATGAAAACCTCATAATTTATAACCTGCTACTGCTATAGATCATATATAAATATTTTCTAAGATATCAGGAATTTATTAATAATTACAACAACTAAAAAAATACCAATAAAACAAGCACATGTCCAAAGAATATCATTTTTTAGTTCAGAGTTTTTTTCTTTATTACTTTTTATCATTGAAATAACTGAAAATACAGGAAGACCTGTAATTTGGTTTAATTCCTTTGTATTCTTTATAGAATCATCTAAACTCTCTAAAGCTGCACCAAAACAGATACCCACTCCTGCAGCCAATACAAACCCAAAAGCAATAATTGCAAATTTGTTTGGTTTATAAGGTTTTCTTGGTAATTGTGCAGGCTCAATTATTGTAAAACGTCTGCCAAGCTGAGTATCTTCCATGCCTTGTGCTATTCTTGCCTGCATCTGTTTTCTTGAAATTTCGTCATACTTATTTCTTGTATTTTCATAATCACGGGTTAGTTCATTATATTTCTGCTCTATTAAAGGTGCATTTTCCACCTTTGTACGGTATGTTTGTAACTCTTTTCCTATCTTTTCTTTTTCCTGTATTAAACCTTTTATTTCTAAATCTATACCCGCAATTTGAGTCATTAAATTTATATAGGTAGGATTGTCTGGAGATTCTACTTCTATCTGCTTTACTGTTTTTTGTAGAAGCAGGTTATCAAGCTCTTTGCTTAAAAGTTTTTTTTCTCTCTCCAATGCTGACACATCAGGATGCTTTGATCCTAATTTACTTTTAGCAACTATAATCTTATTTTCTATTTTTTTTAACCTTTGCACTATTACTACTCTGTCATCTGATACTACTAATTGTGAATCCAATTCCTTTATCATTTTTCTAATCTTTTTTATATCAGGGTGTTTATCTGACATTGTAGATTTCATACGTACAAGCTGCATACGAAGACCTTGCAGTCGCTTTTCAGGAGTTTGGAAAATCTTACCATCTTCAGACTTTATTGGTTTTAATGCTTCTATTGTTGATAATTGACTTTTGATAAAAAGTTGCTTTTCCTGTAAAAAACGAATCCTCATAACTGCTCTGTCTATTTCATTTTCAAGTCTTGATATAGCCTGAATATTCATAATATTGTTTTCAGGAAGCTCTCCTACATGTTCTTCCTTAAACTTACCTATTTTAGATTCGGTAATACGAATATGCTCTCTTAAATTATCCAACTCTTTTTGAATAAAAACTGTTGTTGAAGAACTAAGCTGTTTTCTTGCCTTTATTTCCTCATCAAGATAAAGTTTAGTCAGCTCACCTGTAATATATAATGCAGTTTCAGGGTCTTCACTTTCAAAAGACAAAGTAAATCCTATGGTTGCAAAATTCCCCTGAGCTTTATCACTCATTTTTACACTTAAAGTCTCAAGCCTTGTATCGGTCTTTACAATTCCAGTATTTAATTTAATGTTATTAATATTATTTTTTTCTTTATACATATTAAATCTCTTTACAATTTCTTTTAATCTCTCAGTTGTCATTATTTTTTTTGATAACACTTCAAGACGTTTTTGAGCATAACCTGTAATAGTAGATTCAACATAATTTTTAGGGATTTTCTGATCTTCAATCAGTATAGTTGTTGTAGATTTATAAATTTCTGGTAATGTAAATGAAATTACAATTGCAGTAAAAAATATCATTAAAAAAGTCATAATTATAATACGTTTTTGTCTTTTAACAAAACCTTTTATATCATAACTCTCATATTGCATATCCATGGATATCTCCTGTAAAAAAAACTAAGTACTAATACTTTTGATAATTATAACTTTTTATATAACACCCATACCCTATCGGGCACAACGAAGCATGAAAATGAAATAACTTACTTGCAAATTATAAATTAGTAGAATTCCTTAATTCATAATTCATCATTTTCATATAATAACATAACTTATAACACATTTGGAAATTGCAGATTTATAGCGAGCCAGATTCGTTGTCTTTTTGAAATTTGAGAGTCTTTGTTATCTGTATTATAATCATGAGAATATGCATAAGTAATATTTAAAAAATGTAACTCTGTTATCTTATAAAACCATGATGGCTTAATTTCAAAATAATGACTGTCTCCCATATTAGCATTTCCTGTATTTTCTATGTTTAGCTCTTCTCGTGTATGATAATAGCTGCCATTGAGATTAACACCAGCTCTCTCTGTCAATAATTTTCTAATGTTAAAAAAAACTCTGTCCACATCTTTATCAGTACCATTGGCATTAGTTATAATATCACGTTTATAACCAAGTGAATAAGACAGAGTTTCTCTGTTTTTTATAATACTGCAATCTATTATTATACCTGAATCATCAAATTCCATACCAGTATCTTTATAATATATGTTTGTACTACGATAACCAATAAAAGTTCTCATAAAAAGAGATTCACTGAAATTACGCATCCAGCCAACTGAAATTGAATAATTATCAAGATTATTTATATCAGATTTTTTACTATAAGCAGAAGGCATCAATATAATAGTATCTAATTCATTTTTTAGTTTATAATTAAATAACATTGAAACTGTATTTCTGTCGTAATCCACATG
>DAOWNP010000144.1 GCA_030642545.1 Desulfobacteraceae bacterium
ATAAACTCCTACGGGCGGAAAAAGCAATTAAACTTCCCGTATTTTGTCTATTTTGTTTCCTGCAATTTCCTAATTAGACACTACTGATTAACAATAACAAATTATTTAAAAATAGTTTGTTACTTAGAAGGTATAAAACAAGAATTTTATTAATCTGGAAAAATATGTATTGACAAAGTTATCCGAAATGATAACATTCAATAATGAAATGGCAAATAACATTTTTCAATCATAAAGTGGAAAAAGAAACACTCTCTTTCCCAAAGGGAATTTTAGCTAACTTTCTACATATAGCTGAAATGATAGAAGAGTTTGGTCCTGCTTTAGGAGCACCATACACTAAAGCCATTGGAAAGGGGCTTTAGTGAAATAAGAGCGAAAGGACAAGAAGGAATTGGCAGATCATTCTTTTGTACTCTTAAAGGTAAAGAGGTGATTGTATTACATTCATTTATAAAAAAATCTCAGAAAACTCTCAAAAAAGAAATGAAAATAGCTCAAAAAAGACTCAATGAGGTTAAAGCATGAGGTCAACATTAAAAGAATTAAAAAAAAAGGCATTGGCAAATCCAGATGTTGCCAAAGAATATTACAATCTTGCTCCAGCTTATACTCTGAGAAAACAATTAATAAAAATTCGTAAAGATGCGGGTTTTACCCAAGAAGAGCTTGCTGAAATTTTACATACAAAAAAAAGTAATATTTCAAGGCTGGAAAATGTGAATTCAAAAATATCTCCCAAGATTTCAACCATTGAGCAATATGCAAAAGCTGTAGGGTATAAGCTTGAAATTAGTTTTGTTCCTCATCCATAGCCCTAAGGTACTTAAGGAATAAACTTGTTTTTGAATAATTTGTTACTGTTAAGATTGGGTTCTACTATGGCAGAATGGAACGCTGTCGACAGGCTGTTACAAAACGCTAATTTATCCAATTTCTGCGTTAAAAAATAAATTTAATCCTCGGAAGACAACGGGTATGCCTGTGGTTAAATTGATTTTTTGCCTTGAACTTGAAGAAAATTTCATTCCGCAGGCAACCTGTCGAACCATAAGCTAACAAAAAAGTAAATGGACTCGGATAAGGAACGACGTGGGTGAAATAACTGCCAAAAATAGTGTATAGATTTAAAATTAGGAATGTTTGGGCTTGGTTATAAGAAACGTTCAAAGCGTAATCTATAATAAAATTTGAAATCTCTGAAACTCGTTTCGCTCAAACAGTTAGAGATTTTAAAATTTCACCATAGCATACGCTTTGACATTTTATGACCGATGTTATGAACAACCCCGAATGTTTTACTTGAAAACTCAAAAGCTGATGGCACAAGCTTGCTCTTTTGATAGTTAAGACCTGTTCTTTAGAAGTTCCTTGTTGACAGGGTTATCTTTAAAAAAACGCATAAGAAATTCAGAGTCATTTGGAGGTAAATCAAATCTTAAACATGCTTTATTAATAAGTATATTTAATGATATTTTTGTGTTATTGGTTTTTTCTTCTGATATCCATGTTATTGCGTTTTTTAAATCTTCACCTTGTGGAAAAATACTCATTTAAAGACTCCTTAAAAAATTATTATAAAGCCGGTTTTTTTGTATGATAATCTGTTGCCTGTTCAAATTTGTATGCAGCATTTAATATTTTTTCTTCCATAAAATGGTTTCCCTGTATCTGGAGTCCTATGGGAAGGTTTTCAGATGAAAAACCGCATGGCACAGATATACCTGTAATACCTGCCATATTGGCTGAGAGAGTAAATATGTCAGATAGATACATTAAAAGCGGGTCGTGGTTTTTTTCTCCTATCTCAAAAGCTGCAGAGGGTGTAACAGGAGATATGAGAAAATCACATTTTTCAAAAGCATTTTTATAATCTTGTATAATTAATGTTCTTATCTGGGATGCTTTTTTATAATATGCATCGTAATATCCCGCAGAAAGTGCATAGGTACCCAAAAGTATTCTTCTTTTTACTTCATCTCCAAAACCTTTTGATCTCGTGCTTTTATACATCTCGATCAGATCTGTCTTATCTGTGTCTCTAAAGCCGTATTTCACTCCGTCAAATCGTGCCAGATTTGAGCTGGCTTCAGATGTAGCTACAACATAATATGCAGCCACAGCATATTTCATATGTGGTAGAGAAACAGATTCGCATGTGGCTCCGAGGCTTTTAAATATTTCGGCTGCATCGGCTATTTTTTTTGATATTTCAGGGTCAATACCTTCGAGTTCATTGTTTTCTCTGGGAATTCCTACAACAATCCCTTTTAAATCTTTTTTTAAAGACTTTGTAAAGTCTACAGTATTTTGTTTAACTGATGTTGAGTCTTTTGGGTCATAGCCTGAGATTGCATTTAAAAGTATAGCACAATCTGTTACATTGGAGGTTATAGGACCTATCTGGTCAAGAGAGGATGCAAAAGCTATAAGCCCGAATCTTGAAACTCTGCCGTAGGTAGGTTTTAAACCTACAACTCCACAATGAGATGCAGGTTGTCTTATGGATCCTCCTGTATCAGAACCTAATGATCCCAGACACATAGAAGCTGCAACAGATGCAGCAGAGCCTCCGCTTGATCCCCCTGGAATCATTTTTAGATTCCAGGGGTTGTGGGTAGTTTTGAATCCTGAATTTTCAGTGGAAGAACCCATGGCAAATTCGTCCATGTTTACCTTGCCGGTTATTACAGCACCTGCATTTTTAAGTTTTTTTATTACAGTTGCATCATATGGAGGTATAAAATTTTCCAGGATTTTAGATGCACAAGTGGTTTTTATATTTTTTGTACAGATAAGATCTTTGATTGAAAGAGGAATACCTGTTAAAGGAGTTATATTGCCTGATGCTATTGCTTGATCTGCCTTTTCAGCTTCTATTAAGGCATTTTCGCCTGTTATTGTAATATATGCGTTAATATCTTTTTCAACTGCACTAATTCTATCCAAAACAGCACGGGTCAACTCTTTTGAGGAGATCTCTTTTTTTTTCAAAAGAGTGTGTGCTTCAGAAATTGTAAGTGTATGTAGCTGCATTATTTTAATTTCCTGAGTCTATAAGATCTATAATATTTTTGGAACTGAAAAACATCGGTCTTCTTTTTTGGGAGCATTTAAAAGGGCTGTTTTATTACTGACAGATTCTTTTAAAATGTCATCTCTTAATACATTTGAAAGCGATATGGTATTAAAAGTTGGCTCAACATTATCTGTGTCTGCTTTGCTTAAAATATCAATGTATTCTATTATTTTTTCAAAGTGAGAACAAAAGCTGTCAAGAGAGTTGTTATCTATATCAAGTCTTGACAGGTTTGCCACATTTATTACTTTGTCTTTGGTTATTTTATTTTTGCTTGTTTCCATTAAAACATCCTTTAATAGTGTATGTTTTTTGCTATAAATTAACAGTATAAATTCCACTGTATTCTTTTTTAAGCTTTTTTACTATATTATTTGAGTTTTTTTGTTTTTTGTATGGTCCTATTCTCACTCTTTTAAGGTTTGTGACAGAAAAGCTGATATATGCTGGATACCCTTTTTTCAATAACCTGGTAACTAATTTGTTTGCTGTATTGATGTTTTTATATGCTGCTATCTGAACACAAAAGCTGCCCGGTTTTTCTGTTTTGTTTACAGGTTTTATGAAAGGTTTTTGTTTTTTTTTCAAAACCTCTGTATTTTTTTTCTGTATTTTTGTTTTTATATTTTTTTTGTTTTTATATTTTTTTTCTTTATGAATACTATCAATCTGAGTATCAGGGCTGTGTATGCTTATTTCCTGTTTGATAATATTATCATTGTAAAGCTTTTTGTAAATAAGATCACTTGCTGCGGTCTTAAGTTTTTCAAGTTTTTTGTCAAGCTTGTTTATGTCAAATTTTATGGGAATTGTTTCTCTGCCCACCATTATGCCTATAAAAAAAGTTATGGATGTAAACAAGAGAAAAGAAAAAAGAATAGTAAAAAAAGACGTTTTTGTTAAATCAAAGATAGATTTATTTAAATCCGGCTCTATTTTTTTTTGTTTAAGTTTGCTTCTACGCATTAACAGCTCCGCTGTAAAACAATAAATTTATAAAATGAATTTTTACACGGTATTTCCTGATTTTTTAAAAAGATATCCTGCTATTATTTGATTGTGTCACATTGCCTCAGGTGCTGATATACCTAAAAGGTTTAGTCCGTTTCGAATTGTTTTTAATACAGCTGTAATAAGATACAGTCTGCTTTGCATAATGGCATGGTTATCTGTAAGTACTTTATGCTTGTTGTAATAAGAGTGAAAAAGGGATGCAAGGTTCATAAGGTAAAATGTTATTTTATGAGGCTCTTTTTGTAAAGCACTTATTTTGACAGTATCAGGATAAAAAGAGAGTGCTTTTATCAAACGAATTTCTTCAATCTCATTTAACAAGAGTTCTGAAATATTGTTATCAAAAGCAGAAAAATCAACAGGATTTGATTCTTCTGCTTTTCTTAATATACTTGATATTCTTGCATGAACATACTGGACATAATAAACAGGGTTGTCATTGGTTTTTTTCTTTGCAATTTCAAGATCAAAATCAAGAGGACTGTCATAGTGTCTTGAAAGAAAAATAAAACGGGCTGCATCTTTTCCGACTTCATCTATAACATCTTTTAAAGATATAAACTGACCTGATCTTGTTGACATGGCAATTTGTTTGCCGTTTCTTAAGAGATTTACCAGTTGAATTAAAATTACATGGAATTTTTTTCTATCTGTTCCTGAAGCTTCTATGGAAGCCTTAATCCTTTGGATATATCCGTGATGATCTGCTCCCCATACATCAATAACTTCATCATATCCTCGTAAGAATTTTTCCTGATGATATGCTATGTCTGATGCAAAGTAGGTTGTAATGCCATTGCCTCTTATAACAACCCTGTCTTTTTCATCTCCAAAATCAGTGGTTTTAAACCACAATGCGCCATCTTTTTCATAAATAATTTTTTGTTCTTTAAACTTTTTTATTGTTTTTTCGACCATGCCTGAATCAAAAAGGGACTGTTCACTAAACCAGTTGTCAAATATAACGTCAAAGGAGTTAAGATCTTTTTTTATTCCTGTTAGTATATCTTTTGCTGCAATTTTTGAACAGTAAAATACAGCACTTTTTTCATCTGTTTTTAAAAGCGCATCTTTTTTATCATTATATATATTTTTTGCAATATCTATAATATATTCTCCCTGATAACAATCATCAGGAAAAGGATCATCCATACCGAGAATAGATTTGTATCTTAAAAATACAGATGTTCCTAAAGTTTTTATCTGCCTGCCTGAGTCATTTACATAGTACTCTTTTTTAACATTATATCCTGCAAATGATAGTATTCTGGCAACTGCATCTCCTACAGCAGCACCTCTTCCATGACCTACATGAAGCGGGCCTGTCGGGTTTGCACTTACAAATTCAATCTGGACTTTTTTGCCTTTGCCTATATTTTCTGAGCCGAACTTTAGATCTTCTCTAAAAATTTTTGCAAGAGAAGGATACCATGCTTTTGTATTTATAAAAAAATTGATAAATCCAGGACCTGCTATTTGAGTATCTTTGATAATATTATCAGGGTCATCAATAGAAGATAGAATAGCTTCAGCTATTTTTTTGGGAGCCATTTTTTGTATAGATGCCATAGTCATTGCTATATTGGTTGAAAAATCTCCATGGGACTCTATTTTTGGTTCTTCTATAGTAATTTTAGTAAAACTTGATGAAGGAAGCAGCTTTGCCTGGTATGCTTTTTCCAAAGCATCTATAATAATATTTTTAATAATAAGTTTCATGTTTAAAAATCTTTTTGTAAAAAGTTCAATTTATAAAATAGCTGTAATATATACATAAGGCAGCGTAAATTAAGAAAACAGGATAAAATATTTTTTTAGTTATGAAAATAATTTCATTCCTGTTTTCAATAAAATTATAAAATAAATAATTTTATAATTTATGTCAAAAAGTCTTTGAATAAATATCAGGAAACAGAGAAAATAAAGTTTTATAATAAAAACATATTTTTCTCTTTTAAATTATATTGACAGATAAAACAAAATACTAATTTAAACGCTTTGAATGTATTAATCAATAAAGGAAGTTAATAAATCAATTTTCCAACGCGAGAATTTGGATAAATTATGTTTTGCATCCGCCTGTCGAAGCAAGAAATCAAATAACTTTAATTGCTTAATCAATTAATGAATATATTTTAGATAACCATTTGGCAAAAACTATTTTGGAGTAGCGGGCAATATATCAGTTTTGCATATATTATACAGATATGTTATAACACCCATATCCTATCGGGCACAACAAAACATGAAAATGAAATAACTTACTTGCAAATTATAAATTAGTAGAATTCCTTAATTCCAGACCTCGTAAAATTGGCCATTTTCAAGAGCATAAATTAGACAATATGTTCGGCAGTTTTTGCATGCAATTCAACATATTGGCACAATGCCTTTTTCAAAGTACTATACATAG
>DAOWNP010000103.1 GCA_030642545.1 Desulfobacteraceae bacterium
GTAGTTTTTTATCCGGATATGTTTTTTCCTGTTAATTTTAAATACAGATCTTCTATATTTTCATTTCTTACAGTCATGTGTGAGATATCAATTTTGAGTTTTAAAAGTGAATTAATACACATATCTAATGAATCTGTAATAATTCTTGTTTTATTATTTGAAATTGTTGCTTTTCCATGAATAAGATTTAATTTTGAGGGAGCAATTTTATCTGTTAAAGTTATTAATGTTTTATTGCAATGTTTTTCTAACAGGTTTTTTGTATAATCTTTATCAATTATTTTACCCCTGTCCATTATTGCAACTATATCGCATAAAATTTGTACTTCTTCCATATAATGTGTTGTTAATATGATTGTTTTATTTTTAGATTTTAAGTTTTTAATTATTTCCCATAAATGTCTTCTTGCAGATGGATCTAATCCTGTTGTTGGTTCATCTAAAAAAATAAGCTCAGGCTCGTTTGCAAGGGCTATGGCAAGAAGAAGTCTTTGCTTTTGTCCTCCTGAAATTTTTCTATTATCTCTTTTTAATATTTCACCAAGGTTGCATATTTCAATTAATTCATCTATGTCTGCTTTTTTATTATAAAGATTCCTGAATGTTGACAGTGTCTCTTTTACTGTCAGGAAAAGGGGAAGTTCTGTATTTTGAAATTGTATCCCGATTTCTTCTTTAAAAGAAGGATTTTTCTTTTTTCCTTTATATAAAATCGTTCCTGATGTTGGCTTTATAATACCCTCTATCATCTCAATTGTTGTGGTTTTTCCTGCACCATTAGGTCCTATTAATCCAAAACATATTCCAGCAGGTATCTTAAAGCTTATATTATCTACAGCACATATATTTCCGAAATATTTTACCAGTGAATTTATTTCAAGAACGGTATCCATTAATTTTCTTTTTGCCTTTTTTTTTATCAAAATGTTGTTTTGTCTGTTTCTTGAAAAATGAATTTGTTATTACATCTTTTTGTAGATATTTTTTATTAATATCTTTTTCAACAAAAATTTTTTTATTATTAAATGGATCTATGCATGTTGCATACATCAGGGTTGAGTAAGTTGATGGAGTGGGGGTGAAAATCTGAACCTGCTCAGGGTTTATTTTAAGATTTTTGTTTGTAAAGCGTTTTAGATCTTTCATATGAGTTATTGTACATCCCGGGTGGGCTGCAATAAAATAGTATGTTATAAATTGTGCTTTTTTTGCCTGTTTTGAGAAGTTGTTAAAACTTTTACAAAATTTATCAAGCTCTGCAATTTTTTGTTTTCCCATTAGATTTAAAATATCAGGCACACAGTGCTCAGGTGCTGTTTTTATTTGTCCTGAAACATGATGTAAGGTTAGCTGCCTGATATATTTTTCTCCATATTTTCTATCAGCACTGATAAGGTCATACCTGATTCCAGATGCTATAAAAATCTTTTTTATTTTGCTTATTTTTCTTAATTTATTTAACAGGTTTAACTGTTTACTATGATCTGTTTTTAAATTTTTACAAACTGATGGAAAGATACAACGTTTGTCAATACACTTCCCTTTTTTTATTTTTTTTGAACATTCAAACCCGTACATATTGGCAGTAGGCCCGCCTATATCTGTGATATATCCTTTAAACACAGGATCTTTTGAAATGGATTCAGCTTCTTTTAAAATTGAAGACTCGCTTCGACTGATAACAGTATGCCCCTGATGTATTCCTATAGCACAAAAATTACATTCCCCATAACATCCTCTGTGTGAGGTTATGGAAAATTTTATTGTTTCTGCGGCTTTTACATTGCCTTTGCTCTTGCACAAAGGATGAACATCCCTTTCAAAATCCATTTCATAGATCTTATCAAGCTCTTCAGAACTCAAATATGGTGAAGGTGGATTTTGTATAAGAAATCGTAAGTCGTGTTTTTGTATAAGTCCTGTAGCTGTAGCAGGATCATTATTATCATAAAAAATTTTAAATGATTTAATTAAAAGAGAAGAAGTATTTTTTATATCTTCAAAAGCAGGAAGAAGTATATAATCCTTTTTTTTATTTTTTGAGATATAGCAGATACCTTTTATATCTTCTACACCTGTTTTATTTTTCATGGCGTATGCCAGATTGATAATTGCAGTTTCACCCATTCCGTAAACGAGGATATCTGCTTTCGCATCAAATAAAACAGATCTTCTTATTTTGTTTGACCAGTAATCATAATGAGATATTCTTCTTAAGCTTGCTTCTATACCGCCAATAACAATAGGCCGGGTTTTTTTAAAAAATTGCCTTATTAGATTGGAATAACTTATAACAGCTCTATCTGGCCGTCTGTTATTTAATCCGCCTGGAGTAAAATCATCTTGTTTTCTGTGCTTTTTTGTTGCGGTATAATTTGCTACCATAGAATCTACAGCACCTGATGTAACTCCCCAGAAAAGTCTGGGCTCACCAAATCGTGTGATATCATTACTACTGTTTATATCAGGCTGTGCTATAACTGCCACACTGAATCCTGCGGCCTCAAGAGTTTTGCCTATGATAGCAATCCCTATATATGGACTGTCTATGTAAGCATCTCCAGTAATAAGAATAATATCAGGTTGTTTTTGACCTGTTTTTTTAAACTCTTTTTGTGTGGCAGGAAGAAACATTTTCTTTTTTTATTTCCTATGTTATATTTTGTACCTGAATTAACCCTTTTTATTTTTCAAGTCGTAAATTGTTCTTGAAAAGTTTATAACAATACATAATATATATTTAAAAAAAATTATATAATTATAATCATTAGAATAGAGAAATATAAAAATGAATCTTTCCGCTTTAAATGCAATATCACCTGTAGATGGTCGTTATAGAAGAGTTACCAATGAATTAGGCAAGTATTTTTCAGAAGGAGCCCTGATAAAATACAGAGTAATAGTCGAAGTAGAATATTTTATTGCTCTTTGTAATTATAATATTCCACAGCTTAAAGATTTTGATAAATCAATGTTTGATTCGTTAAGAGATATATATAAAAATTTCAATGAAAATGATGCACTTGAAATTAAAGAAATTGAAAAAGAGACCAATCATGATGTTAAAGCTGTTGAATATTTTCTAAAAAAAAGATTTGATAAACTTGATATAAGTTCATCAAAAGAGTTTATTCATTTTGCTCTTACATCTCAGGATATAAATAATACAGCTGTTCCTTATTCATTAAAACTTGGTTACACAGAAGTTATAAAGCCTGTGTTAGAGCAGGTTTTATATAGATTAGAATCAATGGGAGTGAAACTTAAACAGATTCCTATGCTTGCACGAACACATGGTCAGCCTGCATCTCCTACATCACTCGGTAAAGAGATTTATGTGTTTGCAGATAGATTAAAACAGCAAATGAAACTTCTTTTAACTGTTCCTTTTTCTGCAAAGTTTGGAGGAGCAACAGGGAATTTCAATGCACACCACGTAGCCTATCCTGATTATGACTGGAACAGGTTTGGAGATGAATTTGTAAATAATATTTTAGGTTTAAGCCGGTGCGGGGTTACAACTCAGATAGAGCATTATGATAATTTTGCTGCTTTTTGCGATAATATGAAACGAATAAATACAATACTGATAGATTTTAACAGGGATATCTGGACATATATTTCAATGAATTATTTTGGACAGAAAATAAAAGAAAATGAGGTAGGGTCTTCAGCTATGCCACACAAGGTAAATCCAATTGACTTTGAAAATTCAGAAGGCAACCTGGGGCTTGCCAATGCCCTGTTTTCTCACCTTGCAGGAAAGTTGCCTGTTTCAAGACTTCAAAGGGATTTAACGGACTCTACTGTAACAAGAAACATAGGAGTGCCTCTTGCTCATACTTTAATTGCTTTAAAATCTCTGCTAAAAGGAATAGATAAGCTTATTGTAAATACAGATGTAATAAAAAATGATTTGAATAACAATTGGGCAGTAGTAGCTGAAGGAGTTCAAACAATTTTGCGCAGGGAAGGATATCCAAATCCATATGAAGCTTTAAAAAAATTAACGAGAAAAGATACATCTATTACAAAAGAGAGTATTAAAATTTTTATTAATCAATTAGATGTGGATGAAAAAATAAAAGACGAGCTTTTAAAAATATGTCCGGAAAATTATACAGGTGTGTTAAATTATTAAATTATTAAATTATGAAGGGTGAATGATAAATAAGTCATCGTTATGATATAACAGCAGTTTAGAGTATGAGGTGTTTTTATGACTAATAATGATATTTTACGTCGAATCCGCTATATTTTTGATTTTAACGATTCTAAAATGATTGCTATATTTAATTTGGCTGATCATCAGGTAACACGGAGTCAAATTAGTGATTGGTTAAAAAAAGATGATGATCCTTTCTATCAGAAATGCAGTGATATTCAGCTGGCTATTTTTTTAAATGGTTTGATTAACGACAAGAGGGGTAAAAAAAATGGACCGCAACATGAGCCTGAAAAACATCTGACAAACAATATTATTTTTACAAAATTAAAAATAGCTTTAAACCTGAAAGCAGAAGATGTATTGAATATTATGGATATGGGTAATATGAGAATAAGTAAACACGAATTAAGTGCATTTTTCCGAAAACCAACTCATAAACACTATCGTGTCTGTAAAGACCAGGTTTTACGCAATTTTTTAAAAGGCATGCAGCTTAAATATAGAGTTGATGTGTAGAGTATTTTTATATGAAAAAATAGCACCCAAGTTTTTTTGTCCACATTCATAGATATGTTTGTGCTGTTACCACCTGGTTTCGCCCACGACTTTTGGCTTTATATAATGCTTTATCAGCAAGGTTAATAATATCAGTTTTGGTTGTGATATTTTTATTAATAGTAGAGACTCCCTGGCTTACTGTTATTCTTATTTTAGTATCTTTTTTATATTCAAAGAGGGTCTTTTCAATCTCTTTTCTTATACGTTCAGCTATTATTACAGCTAATTCGTTTGGTGTTTCAGGAAGTATACAGCAAAATTCCTCGCCTCCGTACCGTGCAAATATATCTGATGATCTAAGAAGTTTTGATACTATTTTTGCAAAGGTTTTTAGAATATAATCTCCTGCAAGATGACCGTATTTGTCATTAACTTTTTTAAAAAAATCAATGTCAAATATTATAAGGCTGAATTTATTTTTATATCTGTTGCTTCTTTCAATTTCTTCTTCAAGCTTTGTTTCAAAATATTTTCTGTTATATATGTTTGTAAGGCCATCTTTGGATCCCATATCTAATAATTTTTTTTCATAGGATGCCATTTTTGTTACATCGCTGACCATAAGGTAAAGGTATTCAATGGTTTTATCCTCGTTTCTTAATGGTCCTACAATACAATCCTGACACATATTGTCAAATATTGTTACAAATGATGAAACAGGTTTAAAGGGAAATATAGTTTTATATAATTTATGAGTAAGAAATGCGGTATTTCCAAAAGAAAATACAGATTTACAACTTCTGTTAAACCATTTTGTATCTAAATTTGGATAAAAATCAAAAATTGATTTCCCTGCAATTATATCACAGGAAATATTACTGTGGATTTCCATCCATTTATTCCATTTAACAACTTTAAGATCTACGTCTAAAATAACGATTCCCACATTTACCATGTGAAAAATCTGTTCATAGATCATAAATATGACTCCATAAATTTATCTAAAGCTTTTTTAAGCCAATCAAAAGAGTCATTGCTTGCGAGAAGCAAAAGAAGTCCTTCAATGTTTTTCCCGTTAAATGTAAATGTGGTTTTCATAACAAGTCCTGTTTTATCTTTATCTGTATTACAAGAGAAACAGAATTTATTTGATGTATCAGACGAGAATATATCGGGTGGAGAATATGTAACATAAGTATCAAGCAAGTCTGTAATTTTGCCTATACAGGCTCCTATTAAAATATTGCCTATTTCTATTAAAATTTCATTAACAGGAACTTGTTCTAAATAATCAATGGAATCTGTATCTGAATAATCCAAAAGTGTAACTATTTCATCATTATTTATATCAGGAAAAATAAGCAATCCTGCTCCATTGTATTCTCCAAAAAATTTTTGCTCTATAATTTTTGTATTTTTTTTCAGATCTATTAGATTATTAACATATAAATCAAGATTTTCAGAATTGATAGTTTTTATATCAGGGACGCTTAGAACAACATAGATATCTATTATTTCAGATAATTCAGCGGTGGCATTTCCAAATGCAATATTCATTATTTCTTGTAACACATCTTTTTGATCCTGTGTGAATATTTCATTTTTATCTGTATTCATAGCTTTTATCCCTGCATATCTTTTAATTTATTTTCAGCTTTTTCTAATATATTTTTAACCGTTTCTAATGGAGCTGGTTTTTTAATTACACTAAATGCCCCATTTCCCATTACAGTCCCTATGGATTTTGGTTGAATATCAGCAGTAACAACAATAACAATGGCTTTGGTGTTTATCTCTTTAATTTTTATTAAAGCTTCATAACCATCTAAAACAGGCATAGTGAGATCAAGAAATGTAACATCAGGGGAAGCAGTTTTAAATTTTTCTATTCCCTCCTGCCCATCACGAGCTTCTGTAATTTCATAACTGCCAAGTGCATTTAATGATTTAATTAACATTCTTCTTGCAATTGGAGAATCATCTACGACAAGGATATGTTTAATCATCTGTTTTTCCTGTTTTAAAAATGAAAATTATTTGATAATTTTTTTACGATATATCTTCTTGTATATTTAATATATTTTACAAACAAAATGATTATAAGTTTTATCTTGTATTTTAAAATATGGATTAAAAATTTTTTGATGATTTAAATCTGATAGATATGAATAATAAAATTAAGAGTTAAAATCAAACATAATGGAAATACTAACATATATGTTTTTTATAATCCATAGCTTTTTGTAAAAAATCCATAATGATTAAACTGAGTTTAAAAAACCTGTGCACCTTGCTTGTGGAAGTAATTTCGTCTTCGTTTTTAATGCCTTATCCATATAAACGTCCATGCCCTGACAGGCACAACAAAACATGAAAATGAAATAACGCTTACTGGTAAATTATAAATTCCTTAATTCATAATTTACCATTCATAATTTTCATCTAAAATTATCCTGAGATGTAAAAAAGTTATGGCTTTTCAATGGTTTTCCAAAAAGAAAATTTATTATATCTGAATATGAGCTGCTTTTTTCAACTAAAACTTCTCTTAAATGGTGGTCATAGGCAATTAATTCATTGATTCTTTTTTTAATTTCATCTGATTTTTTATCTTTATAGATTAAACTTAATTTCTTAATTTTTTCATACGAACATTTTTTCTGATGATCATCTATGAGATTCCATAACTCAGTTGTATTTTCTAAAATATCTTTTCTTGTAAGCCTGTTTTTATCATAAATATTTATTATCTCTTTGGTGTTTTTGCAAAAAAGAACTCTGCATTCAAGAGGTCTTGTTTTATAAATATTACATCCTTTTAAATTGTTATTGTAAAAGATACACTCGGTTGATAAAGGCTTGGCTGCTATTTTAATAATATCTGTTGCAGCCGGGAAGAGTTTGTTTTTTATATTGTCATAGGAAGGTTCCCCTTCTCTTATTGTAAGCAGGTTTTTAAGGGGTATATAGCCACATGCAATAAGTTTTTTATCTTCTGTATGCAGCGCAGGCCCTCCTTTTTTGCAGCAAGTCCCACATCTTTCGCAAATATCTGTACGGTTTTTTATTTTATTGTTATTCATAAATAGAATTTAAATCAAGTCCTGTTTTTCTAAATAAAAAAGCCATTGCTTTTTAAAAATACAACAGGCTGTTACAAAACACTAATTTATCCAATTTCTACGTTAGAAAATAAATTTGATCCTCAGAATACAACGGGTATGCCTGTGGTCAAATTAATTTTCTGCCTTGAACTTGAAGAAATTTTCATTCTGTAAC
>DAOWNP010000229.1 GCA_030642545.1 Desulfobacteraceae bacterium
CCAAAGACTGTTTTTTAAAAAAGTTTTCAGCAAGCATGATGCCTTGCCCTATGAATTTGATCTCTGCATTAATTGTGATTATATCAAAAAGCCTCAATCGGTTGCAGATGTAATTTATGCTGCTTTTACAGAAAAATTCGCCTCTGAAAATGTGGTTAAACCTGCTGTTGACTTTTAAATGGCAGAAATATATATGATGGCTGCCATATAGCCAAACCATTGAGAATAAAATATCAGGGTTACATATAGGCTATTAAAATGGTGGAAAGGATCACATCGTAAAGGACTGTTGTTCAACCCCAGTTGCAGGATATATATAATTTGGGCAACAGCCCGTTGAATAATTGAATAACTATTGACAAGAATAAGGGTCATGGAAACAAATAAATCCCCAGTTCCGGCTTGTCTTTAAACTCGTCTTCTTTGTTGTGCTAAAGGGGCACATATTCCAATATGCTTCCTTTAGCACGCCTTGATTGAATACGGGCTGAAATCCTGCGCCGTTTTTGTGTATTTATTAATTTCCATGACCCTAACTTGATAGTATAGGAATTTTCATTTTATTATCAATAATATCAATATGTTAAAAAGAGCCCGCCCGAGGGGTGCTAAGTTCTTTAATTTCTACCTTAATCTTGAAAAAATTTTTAATCTGTATAATATATTTTACAATTCTTAACTTTAAAAAAAATACATTTTTTAATAAAAATATGAGCATAGAACTTTTTTTTAGCAATCATATAGAACTGCTTTCAGAAAAATTATCAGATAATCTTTACAAACAAAAAAAAATTAATATTTTAAAGCCATTGCGTGTAATTGTTCCAAATCAGAATTTAAGCAAATGGATTAAAATTTTTTTATCCAAAAAAGATTCTGTTTTTATGAATATTGAGTGGGAATATCTTGAATCAGGATTGTGGAAAATATTACTTGAGTTAAACTCAGGTGATATTTCTGCAACTCTGCTTGATAATGAACGGCTTAAAGCTGTAATTTTATATATACTATTAAACATAAAAAAAGATGACGCAGATTTTTTACCTTTAATTGAATATCTGTATACAACAGACACAGAGGCTGTAAAATCAAACTATGCTGCAAAAGTATGGCAATTGTCTGAAAAGCTTGCCTGTTTTTTTAGAGAATATGAGTTTCATAGAACAGACATGATTTTATCATGGATAGATGAAATACCCTTAGAAAACAAAATGGAAAACTGTCAGCAAAAACTTTATTTGAAAATAAAAAAACTTTTGGCAGAACACAATAAAAACAGCGGAGAGAACTTTTTTTCATTAATACAATTTGCACAGAAAACTTTTAGTAAAAAATATATTTTAAAAAAAGATACTGAAGACATACATATATTTGGATTTTCTCAGATTTCTCAATTTCACCTGAATCTGATTGACAAGTTAAAAGATTATTACAATATTTTTATTTATACTTTAAATCCTTCAAAAGAATTTTGGGAAGATGTAAGCACACCCTGGGAAAAAAAATGGATAAAAAGAAAAAAATCAGATAAAAATGAAAACAGCATTTTTTTAAAAGATGATGATAATTTTTTACTTTCAGTATGGGGAAAACAGGGGCGTGAAAATGTTCGTATGCTTTGTGAATTAACAGATTACGAATTTAATTCATGCTTTTTTACTGAAAAACAATCAGATAGTATATTACATAAAATACAGAACAACATAACGACATTTTATTCTGAAAAAGAGTCTTCGGATGATTTATCTCAGGATTCATCTCTTCAGATCTTTGCATGTCCTGGTATATTCAGAGAGGTTGAAACAGTATATAACAATATTATTTATAACCTTTCCACAGATAAAAACTTAAACCTTTTAGATATAGCTGTTCTTGTACCGGATATGTCGGTTTATAAACCTGTGTTTGATTCTGTTTTTAAAAAAAATTCACACTCTGTTTCATACAATATTATAGATACAAATGCAGAAACAGAAAGCATTTATGGTTCTGCTGTACTTAGCATATTATCTCTTACAGACGGGCGTTTTTCAAGAAAACAGTTTTTTGAACTTATTATGAATCCCTGTTTTATGGAAAAATGGGAATTAGATTATAAAGAGATTCAGGTTTTTGCAAAGTGGGCAGATGCTTTAAATATATTTCACGGATTTGATGATAAAACAAAAAAAGCAAAAGGATATGCAAATACAGAAAAATTTACATGGAAACAGGGGCTAAAGCGTCTTAAAATGTCAAGAATTATGGCTTTTCCTGATGAGTCTGATATAAATAAAGAGATCCGCTATTTTGAAAATATTGTGCCATTTAGTAATATAGATACAGATGATATTGTATTACTGGAAAAATTTTGTGAAATAGTTGAAACAATTTATTATTCTGTAGCAAAAATAGAGAAATTAAAAACAACCTCTCTTGCATGGAAAGAGATCTTTTTTAGTGTATGCAGAGAACTTATAAAAATTCCAGAAAAACAAAAAGGTGAAAAAAAGGTTGAGACAGCATTAATTAAAGCTTTTGACAGTTTGTCTATTTTTGATGATCTAACTTTAATTTCTTCTCATAGAACCATAAATATTGAAATAATAAAGGAGTTTATTCGATTAAATATTAGCAGTGTTACCGGTGGAACAGGAGATTATCTTGTTAGTGGTATTACTATCTCAGGGCTTTTACCAATGCGTCCCATGCCTTTTAAAATAATTTATGTTTTAGGATTAGAAGAGGGAAAATTTCCCGGAAAACCGGAAACATCATCTCTGGATCTTCGCTTATCTAATAAAAAAAGAAGTGATATAAGTATTCCTGAAAGAAACAGCTATCTTTTTTTGGAAATTTTACTCTCTGTAAGAGAAAAATTATATATAAGCTATATAAAAAACGATCTTCAAAAAGACAGGATTTTGCAAAAAAGTCTTATTGTAAACCAGTTGATTCACTATATAAATGAAGAAATTTTTTTAAACAAAAAGGTGTTTAAAGAACAGGAAATTCCATTAAAAGGAAGCAGCCTGAGTTATATAAGAAAGGATGCTGTAAACAGCTGGTCAGATGTAATAATAAATTATTCTGTTTCTGACAGGGTTTCATGTTTTTGTGCAAATAAATTATATAATCAGTATGCTGAGTTTTTTTTAGATAAGGATTATAAAAAGATAGAAGCTTTAAATCCTGATTTTTCTATATCAGATATTGAAAAAGACGAAAAAACAGAAATATTAAACCTTGCAAATCAAACAAAAATCAAACAAAAAATCAGAATAAAACAGCTTAAAAAATTTATAGAAGATCCGGCAGTATACGGCCTATATTATAATCTGGGGATAAAAGACTCTAAAGACAATATATCAAATATTATCTTAAACGAAGATGAGCCATTTTTTTCCATGTTTCCTTTTGATTACAATATAAAAAAAACAGTTTTAACAAACTGGATAGATAATGAACTTTTTTTTAACAACTCGTTAAAATTAGATGATTTTTTAGATAAACTGTATGAAGATTACAAAAGAAAAAGCATAACACCTGAAGGTATTTTTTCAGTGCATGATAAAAAGAGGCTGGAAAAAGATATATTAGAGATTAAAGAGGTTGTTTCTCCAATATTAAAAGAGATGAAAAAAGCAAAAAAAATATATGGAGCAGTTATTCTCGGTGAACAGACTGAACAAAATCTGCCTCGGGCAGAAAATCTGCCAAAAAAGCAGATATCTGCTTTAGAACTGAAAATAAATACTAAAGATTATACAGGAAAGGAGATAGAGATAGATGTTGAATTAAAAGGTGAATTATTCTGGATGTGGAAGGATTGTGATGGTATATGGCATGTACCGGTATTAACCATGTCTGCAAAAAAACAGAAAGAACCTGATAAATATCTGTTTGAACCTTTACTGTTTTATCTTGCATGTCTTGCTGAAAAATCATTTTTAAATGAAAATGTATCAGAAATATGTTTTCACATGATTTATAATAAAGGTATTACAGAATTTAAGTTCAATTTATCTGAAATAAGTGCTAAAAAATATCTTAAAAGTCTGTTATCTGATTTTCTTAATGAAAAAGAGAACTTCTGGATGCCTTTTGAGGAAATTAAAAAACTCTCTATAAAACCATATACCCAAAACAAAGAAGATAATGATGAAAAAAAGGAAGCTTATTTTTTAGAAGTTTTATCTGCTTTTCATGAATCAGAAGATATCGCAACTGTTTTGGCAAAACCTTGTGTATCTGAAAAAGTATTTGATAATGTGTATGACAGGTTTAAAATTTTTCATCTGTTTTTAAAAGACTAAGAGATTGTATGATCTTGTAGATATCAGTTGGAAAATGGAAACAAAATATAGACAGTCACATAAATAATTATTATGTGACAATCTCGCATAAGTCTACATGTTGTGGTGTTACCTAACTATCTTAAATTTCAGCAAATTTTCTGCAAATAAAAATGCGTTATGTACGTTCATAACCTGAATCCATGGTAAGTCAAATGTTTGTCCGCCAGCTAATTCAAATGGACTTTTATGCGCATTTTTTGCTCC
>DAOWNP010000262.1 GCA_030642545.1 Desulfobacteraceae bacterium
ACGATATAACTGCTCTTGTGGCTTTATATAGACCAGGTCCTATGGAAAGTGGAATGATAGATGATTATGTTGAGAGAAAGCATGGCAGGAGAAAAGTAAAAAATATCGTTCCTGAGCTTAGTGATATTCTAAAAGAGACTTATGGTGTTATTGTTTATCAGGAACAGGTAATGAAAATTGCAGGTGTGCTTGCAAAGTATTCTATGGCTGAAGCAGATGTACTGAGAAAGGCTATGGGAAAGAAAATTGCCAAAGTTATGGCAAAACAGCGCAGCAGTTTTATGGAAGGGGCTGTGAAAAACAGTATCCCAAAAGATAAAGCCACACAGATATTTGATCTTATGGAAAAATTTGGCAGTTATGGTTTTAATAAATCTCACAGTGCAGCTTATGCTTTAATAGCCTTTCAAACAGCTTATTTAAAGGCTCATTTCCCTGTAGAATTTATGGCTGCTCTGCTTACGAGTGAAATGAATGATTCAGATAAGGTTTCAAAATATATTAATGAATGCAGAACCCATATGATAGAGATTTTACCTCCTGATATAAATGAGAGCAGTAAAGATTTTGGTGTTTTTGATTCAAAAATCAGGTTTGGGCTTGCTGCTGTGAAAAATGTTGGTGAAGCTGCTATAGAGTCTATCATAAACGAGAGGGAAAAAGGGAGTTTTCCTTCGATATTTGATTTTTGTGAGAGAGTGGATTTAAGAAAGGTTAATAAACGGGTACTTGAAAGCCTTATAAAATGCGGAGCTTTTGATTCTACAGGAGAATACAGATCAAGGTTGATGGAAGGTGTTGAACAGATAATTAAGCATGGGCAGAGAATTCATAAGGAAAAAGCAAACCCGCAGTTAAGCCTCTTTGATACTTTAAAAGATTCTGATAGTATGTTGATTGCATACCCAAAATTTGAAGAGATTGATGAGTGGGATAAAAGTATTTTACTTGCTATAGAAAAAGAGCTTCTTGGATTTTATATATCAGGTCATCCTCTTGGTGCTTATCAGGATTTAATAGACAAGTATGCAACCATAAACAGTTTGGATTTAAAAGAGGCAAAAGAGAAAACTTCTGTCAAGATTGCAGGTATTATCAGAAATATTAAGATAATTAAGACAAATAAGAGAAAAAAAGAACAGCTTATGGCTTTTGTTGAAATAGAAGATCTGAACTCAACAGTAGAATTAGTAGTTTTTCCTGATTTATATTTAGAAGTATGCGATCTTTTAATGGAGGGTAATCCTGTTTTTGTACAGGGAAAAGTTCAATTGCGGGAAAAATCTGTAAGTATTATAGCAGATAAGATTATCCCTGTAGATATGGTAGAAACTCTTTGGACAGCAAGTATTCATATAAATATTAATACAGATCTCGTGACTCAGGAAAAGCTTGTTAGATTAAAAAAGATTTTACTTAATTATAAAGGAACATGTAAAGCTTTTCTTCATGTTATTGAGCCTGAAAAAACAGATACAGTAATAGCATTGCCAAACACATTCAAAATAGCACCTGGTGAAAATATAAAAAGAGAGGTAAATTCATTTCTCGGATATGATGCATTATGGAACGGGTAATTATAACAAAAACCTAACCTAATATATAACCTGTTTGTGTAAATAATTATGCTCGGGTACTTATATATTGTTTAATACTGTGAGTTATAGTTTCCCATGTCCATTTTCTTTTTTTATCATCTGTTTCAAGCAGTGTTATTCTAAAACCCTCTTTTGTTGAATAAAACCCTGTCAAAGGAACCACACATATTCCTGTGGCTGCAAGCAAATAATAAACAAATCTTTTGTCTGCTTTAACATTTTTTACCTTATTTTCTATATATTTTTTTACTTTCGGATTATTAACAGGTAGAGACTGATTGTTATTTAAAACTCCTTCTTTAAATAATACAACCATATAAAATGCTCCATGGGGTTTTTTTACACAGATACCATCTGTTTTGGAAAATATTTCATAGGCTTCATTTGCTCTATATTCAAACATTTTTTTTCTTTTTTCAAGATGGGTTTTATATCGTGGATCTCCCATTACAAGTGGGATAGAGTATTGAGGAAGGCTTGTTGAACAAACTTCAAGCATTTTTGCGTTTAAGAGACTTTTAATATATCTTTTAAAAACCGGATATTTATCCTGATTATAAACCTCAATCCATCCGCACCTGCTGCCTGGCCATGGATATTCCTTTGAAATACCGTGCAGTGCCATTCCCGGCACATCTTTAATTACCTCGCTTAAATGGATATTAGGAGCTCCATTAAAAACAATGTTGGAATAAATTTCATCGCATATCATAAATATTCTATATTTTTTTGATATTTCTACCATTTTTTCCAGAATATGTTTTGGATAAACAGCTCCTGTCGGGTTATCTGGATTTATAAGAAGCATACCGGCAATAGAGTCATTGTACTTTACCTTGTTTTCCAGATCGCAGAGATCCGGCATCCAGTTGTTATCAGGATCAAGAGTATAGGTTAAGTGATCATAACCTGAGTGTGCTGCTTCTGCTGACGAGTGGGTAGAATAGGCAGGAGACGGACCAATTACTCTTGCTTCTCTTTTTAAAAAGCCGAATATTTTTGCTACAGCATCCCCAAGGCCGTTAAAAAAATAAATATCATCTGCTGTAACCTGATAGCTGCCCCGCTTGTTGACTTTTTCTGCTATAAATTCTCGTGTTTCAAGAACTCCCTGAGATGCTACGTATCCGTATGTTTTGTCATTTAAAATCAGATCTGAAATTATCTCTTTTATCCAGGTTGGAACTTTTTCACCCTTTTGAATGGGATCCCCTATGTTTTCCCATGTAATCTCAACACCTAACTCTTTTAATTCATTTGCAACAGAAACAATCTGCCTGATTTCATAAGAGAGGTGGCTCCAGCCAACATGTTCAATATTTCTTCTCATGGATTATAATACCTGGATAAAAAATTAAATAAATAAAAGAGTCTGTTTAAATAATAGACTTTTTTTATTTAAACACAATAAAACAACCTACTAAATCTAATAAAAATATTAATATCTGTCAATTTTTTAATACAATAAAGTAAATATTTTTATTTTACCTCAAAATTTTTGAAGAATCTTTTATTTTAAATTTATCAATCTGATTTTTTAGATCAGTACCTATAATATTCAGGTTTTCTGTACTTAAATTTACCTGAGAGCTGCTGTTTGACATCTCATTTGCTACCTGGCTTAGTTCAGACACATCTTTTGCCACTTCCTGAGCAACTGATGCACTCTGATTTACATTACTATTAACTTCATCAATACCGGCAGATGCCTGTTCTACATTTTCTGCTATGTTTTTTGTACTTACAGATTGTTCCTCTACTGCTGTTGCAATAGTATCTATTATCTCACTGATATCAGTCATAACAGATGATATTTCTTTTATGCCGGTAACAGTAGCTTTTACCGAACCCTGAATTGCTTCTATTTTGGTTTTTATCTCAAGAGTTGAGGAATTTGTTGCCTTTGCAAGCTCTTTTATCTCGCCTGCAACAACAGCAAAGCCTTTTCCTGCCTCTCCTGCTCTTGCAGCTTCTATTGTTGCATTTAGTGCAAGCAGGTTGGTTTGTTCTGATATTTCAGAAATACTTTCTGTAACTTTGCCTATCTCATTAGCAGCTTTGCCAAGTTCATCTATCTTTGCAGATGATTCATTGGTTATAATTACAGCTTTTTGTGATATCTGCCTTGCTGTTTCAGATTTTTGGGCTATTTCGTTTATTACAGATGTCATCTCTTCTGTGGCAGAGCTTACAAGCCCTACATTTGTGGATGCTTCTTCAGATGCTGCTGCTACTGAATTCATGTTTGTGCTCATCTCTTCTGCTGCTGCAGCCATTGTGTTTGATTTTTGGGAGAGTTCATCAGCACCTGTAGACATGGTTCCTGAAATATCAGATAGTTCCTTTGATGAATCATCAAGTGCTTTAATTTTATTATTAATATCCATAAACATGGAAGA
>DAOWNP010000073.1 GCA_030642545.1 Desulfobacteraceae bacterium
ACAGTTTTCTTAGGTATAATTCAGGAACAGGTACGTGGGACGCTCCAGCAGCATTACAATTTTGTGCTCTTGGTGTTGCTACTGATAGTGATGGGAATGTATGTGTGTCAAATCGATATACAGGAGCTGCAGCAAAATTCACACCAGATGGTGCGACAATTTGGTCTGCAAACGCTCAGGTTGCCTCAGAAGCTCGCGGAACTGTTGTGGATTCCAATAATGATGTTTGGGTAGTGCATAGGGAGGCAAGCCGCTTGTCAAAATTTGACGGTGTTAACGGAAGCCATCTTGGCGTTTATTATTCCGGCCTTTACCCTTATACATACAGCGACGCAACAGGACTTGGTCTACGCGGTTCTGTTGAGCCATTGGGTACATGGACAGTTATTGCTGATAGTAACGAAACAGATTCAATGTGGGAACAAATTTCTTGGACTTCTGCTGAACCAGATGGCACATCAGTAACTGTGCAAGTGCGAAGTTCTGTTGATAGTCTAAGTTGGTCTAATTGGGAATCTGCTAATAATGGAATAGGATTAATCGAGACACCTGATGGACAGTATTTAGAAATTAAAACAACTTTGCAAATTACAGATGGTGGTGAAATTTCTCCAGTCCTTTTTGATCTTACTGTTATATCAAACCAATCGTTTTGCGGGGACCTGGATCATGACGGTGATGTGGATGGAGATGACAGAAATATATTAAGAGGTGCCTTACGCACACATACAGGAGATGCTGGATTTATCGAAGAAGCTGACTATGATGAGGACGGTGACATTGATTACAGTGATTACCGTGAATGGTATAAATGTTATAAGGCGTTCATCTCTGGATAAACTTAACTGATTAAATTCGTGTCCGGGTCATTTTTTTATGACCCGGGCCTACTAAACTTGAAATTAACAACATAAAAGAAAATAAGGAGTCTAAAGAAAATGAAAAAGAAATTATCTGTATTATTTGTTTTAGCCGCTTTTTTTACATTTTTCATTGTTTTTCCGGCAATAGCAACCCCCATAGCTACTTTAAACATAGTTGGTGGCGGCAATATTGGAGTTGGCGATACTTTTAGTGTAGAAGTCTGGGCTGGTGATGATGCGGGTGGAACAATAGCTGATGAACTGCTTACCTTTGGATTTGATGTTTCAATAATTGACGGATCAGTATTTTCCTATGATGGGTATATCATCGAATCCGGCTTTGATGATGACAGCTTGGGCACAAATAATGTAGCAGGTTCAACATTTCCCGGAATTGGAGCTGATGATGTACTGCTGTCCACTCTGTCATTCACAGCCCTTGCTGAAGGGACAAATACGCTGAATATATTAGGCCTGTATGACGGTGCATTTTCAGGGCTGTTTTATGAAACGGATAGTGGTTTTGACATAAATGCCTCCCGTGATATTACGGTAGGAGGAGTTGCACCCGTACCTGAACCAGCAACAATGCTGCTTTTAGGTGTCGGGATATCCGGTCTTTGTGTATTTCGGAAAAAAATCAATAAGGTATAAGAATCCTCTAACATTGAATTAAGGCGGGGTCTTAATTGGCTCTGCCTTTCTTTTATATAAAACACACTTCCCCTAAAAAGAGCATACTCTTTACATAGGATTATCCGGTAATGGGTCAAATCTGTAATTTAGTATGAATATCTAAACCAAATTCAACTTTATTAATCAACAATCCTATGACAATGTCATGCATTTTTTCTAACTTTGAAAAATATATTGTTTTTTGTGTTAACCGCTTGATTCAGGTTCTAAAATTCAGATGAATTTATGTTGTCTATAGTTAATTACGGAATAACAACGTAAAACACATTATGAGCCTAAATTTTTATTTAATCCGCAAACGTTACATGCCGTTTTATCAAGCATTTTAGGTAGTCCTCCATATTCTTCAGGAATTATTCCCATGGTTTTACTCCATACCTCATCATCTTCCATACAAAAATAAATAACTACATCAGGTGCAAATTTTCTGATATAATCTATAATTACTTTATACAATTTAATTCTAAGAGGTTTAAAATATCTCATTTTACCATCAAGCCCCAAAATAAATTCACCATATATTATTTTTGATTTTGAGAATCTTTTGGCAATAATTTGTTTTAAGGAGGGCATAAAGCGAAATGAACCAATGCTTATCCATACTATGTTTTCAGGTAAAATATGCTCAAACAATCTTCTTATTACATCTTTGTATTCATCTTCACAGCCATCATATATAAACATAGGATCAAAATGAAAAGCCAGCGGATATCCCCAACTCTGACATTTTAAAGCAGCTTTTAAACGTGAGTTTAATAAAGTTGTATTTCTTTCCTGCTCTAAAATAACTCTGTCTGTGTTTAAAGACCATGCCATAATTGTCTTTTTATTATGATCTAAGTTTTTAAAATCACCAATGTTTGTAGTTTTTGTTTTTAATTCTAAAACAGCATGATTTTGTTTTGCAAAAACAGTTATCAGCTTCTTTGATATCCCTGTTAATTTTTCCCATATCAAGCTGTCTGTAAACTCACCTGTTCCAATTCTTGTTATTTTTTTTTCAGCAGTAATTGAATCAAGTTCTGAAAAAAGCTTCTTCTGATTTACAAAAAATTGTAATACAGGCGGATGAAAATAGGTTTGAAGTATACAATAAGAACAATCCATATTACAAAATGTACCTATATTCAAAATAGTATAATCACAACAGGTATAAAATTTTGTACCAGGACATTTTTTTATAAAAGCCCCTCTGTTTTCAGTAAGATACAAAACCTGCTTAGCAGCAAGTACAGGTTCTGTACTATTTGATATAAAATCAAATACTTGCTTATTATCTGAAATAATTTCAAAGGGAACAGAAATCTCTGATTTTATCCGCTCTGTTATAGGATTGTCAGAAACACTGCTATTAATAAAAAGCTTTAATATTTTCACTTCTATTTTTTCTTACAAAGTTTTATAAATTCTACAATTGCAGTCGATGCTTTTTCAACATTCATATCCATTTTACTCATATTAAACACAACATGATACAATTTTGCCTTGTCGTAATCCTCTTTACCTATCTTGCGGTACATATTAAGCCGTCTTTTATCCTGTCTTTTTATTACATTTGCAGCTTGTGTTGGTAACAGGTCAAATTCATTTTTCAAAAAATTAACTCTATCATTTTCTTCTGCTACCAAAAGAAAATGAAATGTATCTTTTAAATCTTTAAGTATATACTGTCCATATCTTCCAAGTATAACAACATTATCTTCGTCGGCAAACTTTTTAATAACATCATAGAGAGTAGTTATATAAATATTCTGATCAATATAACCTCTTGTATCATCTAAAATACGTTCCAGAAAATCTCTTGAAACAAGTTTTGTTATAATATTTAAAAATTTGCCTCCTGCTTCCTTTTCAATGGATTGTACCCAATCAGGAGTTACTTTTGCCTGTTTTGCAATCATTCTGGTAATTTCAACATCAATAAATGTATAATCCAATAATTCTGCTGCTCTTTTTGCAACCTCTCTTCCTGCTGCTCCGAACTGTCTTGAAATGGTAACAACTGACATAGATTTTCCTCCCAAAAAAATATTGCTATTGCTTTAATATATTATTAAAAACAGGATTATTAATTAAATGTATTAAATCATCCAGATGACTTTTAAAGGTTGATAGATTAATAAAATCTATTTTAAAAGAATAATTTCCGGTTTCAAAATCTTTTGGCGAACTCAATTTTATATCTTTATTAAGATTCAACTGTTTTAAACTACATTTGAATTTCTCTTCAGCTTTTGTTATTTCAGGATATCGTAATTTCCTAAAGTATAATCTTATTTTATTAACTTTTACATTATTATCAAGTTTTTCATCATTTAACAGCAATGTAACGTTTTTATCCTGCAATATATCTATCAAAGGGATTTCATCTCTATATGAAATCTCCTGAGTTAAATTTATTATCTCTTTTTGTTTGTTTAAACTAAATTTGAGTTTAGTAAATAACAGGATAAAAAAAAGTTGTGATTCTTTCTCTATTTTTTCAAGCTCAAGTGACATGGAAAAAGAGATAGTATTATCTAAGATAGATTGCTGTACGATTTCAGGCATTTTGCAAATTCTTATAATCTTTTTAATAAAATTAAGATTCTGAGAAAGTTTAAGAGAGCATGCAGATTTTACTAAATTTTCAATACTTTTATGGCTTTTAAGTAATAAATTAAATGATCTTGACTGTTCAGTTAGATTTAACTCTCGCTGAAATGAATTTTCAGCTACAGCAATTTTAGCAATTGTTGCAGCTGATATATCAGGTTCTAATACTTTTGCCATAATATCAGAATAACCAAGATCTATACAGGAATGTATTCTCCTGAAACCACTTATTATAATATATTTAAAATTTTTAAATAATAAAACAGGCGGATTAAGCAGGCCCAATTCAGAAATAGACGATATAAGATCTTTTCTGCTTTTTTCTGTAGTTATGCGATAATAATTATCATCAGGTGCAATTGCTTTTAAGTCAACTATTTTAAACTCAAATAGCATTTTTCCCACCGGTTATTAACTTTAACGCTTCTTTATATTTATCAACTGTATTATTTATTACATCCTGAGGAAGTTTAGGTCCTGGAGCTGTTTTATCCCAGTTAACAGATAATAGATAATCTCTGATATACTGTTTATCAAAGCTATTTTGTGCTCTACCTGCCTCATATGAACTCTTTGGCCAAAATCTTGAAGAATCAGGTGTTAATACTTCATCAATAAGAATAATTTCATTATCTTTTATTCCAAATTCAAATTTTGTATCAGCAATAATTATTCCCTGTTTGTCAGCTATTTCTACACCTTTATTATATATGGATAAGCTGAGCTCTTTTACCAGATTTGCATTTTTTTCACCAATTCTTTTTACTGTTTCAGCAAAATCAATATTGATATCGTGTGTACCTACCTCTTCTTTGGATGAAGGAGTAAAAATCGGTGATTCAAGTTTATCTGATTCAACAAGTCCTGCCGGAAGTTCTATTCCACAGACTTCCCTGTTTTTTTTATATGATTTCCAGCCTGACCCTGAAATATAACCCCGAACTACACACTCAACAGGTAAGGGTTCTGCTTTTTTTACAAGCATGCTTCTCTTATTTAAATCATCTCTGTATTGTTTACATACCAGTGGGTAATCATCGACATCACAGGAGATCAGATGGTTTTTAACCACACTTTCCATAATTTTATACCAGAAAAGTGATATTTGGGTTAAAATTATGCCTTTATACGGAACCGGATCAGGTAAAATCACATCAAACGCTGAAACCCTATCTGTAGTAACCATTAATAGATGCTCACCAAGATCGTAGATATCTCTTACTTTACCCTGTTTAATTAATTTTAAATCCGGAAAATCTGTTTCAAATACAATTTTGTCCATAAAATATTAAACCTCACATTATAACAAAAAAATAAAATCCTGAATTATTAAATAAAGATATAGATATAAGGTTATAGTAATAAATTCAACAAATAATTGTTAAAAATATATTATTTCAGCTTTTATTTCTTTTCCTATATTAATAATACCTGCAGATCTGTTATTATTATATTGTGAGAAAGAGCCTGGATTAAATATTAATGTACCATTTAACAAGTAATTTACAGGTTTATGTGAATGGCCGTAAATTATAATATCCATATCACTATCAAAAGAATCAATTATACGTGCTTCAAGCCCGTTTTTTGATCCCCATCCATGCATAATACCTATTTTAAAATTATTAATATTTCGGATCTCTTTTACTTGATATTTGTTGCAAACATCATCCTCATCCATATTACCACACACCGCAACTATCTCTTTATCTCCAAAAATATCTAAAATACATGATTTTACCATATCTCCTGCATGAAAAAGATATGAAATATCAGAAAAAAGCCCTTGTGACAACTCAACAAGTGATTTTGAAGGAACAATCATGTGTGTATCTGAAAGAATGCCTATTTTCATAATTTTTATTTATTAAAATTGTGCTGCTTTAAATGCAAGGACATATTGTTTTAACATGTCTATGGTAGAGTCGGTTAATTCTAAAAACTTTATTCCTGATTGATATGTATTATCATCAATCATTTTTTTACAATATATCACATTACCATTCAAATCAATAATATCATCTTCAAAACCAATGGAAAGTTTAATTAAATATTTTGAATTTACAATAGATTGTGTTTCCATTAAGATCCCGCCCACGCTAACATTTATTGTTCTTCCCATTCCCTGTGAAATAATGTTTTTTTCAAAATCCATTAAAGTAAAATTTAACAGGTTTAAAGAAGAAATTCTTTGATATTCTCTTTTATCATTTGTCATAAAGTAATCCTAAAATATATTTGTTTTTATTTAATAAATAGTTCTGCATTTAACTTAATTATATCTGAAAAATTTTTTAAAATATTTTTCAAAGTTGTTGATAATTGTTTATATTCAGCCATTATACTATCTATAATAAAAAGCTTTTTACTAAAATCTTTTGAAACATAAACAGATGCTGATTCAGGTTCATGTCCTATTTCTAAAAAAGGAATTTTACCAATAAAATCACCTTTTCCTAATATAGATAAAAGGTATGAGTTATCCATCATAGCAACGTTTTTTATATATGCATGCCCATTTTCTATAATATATATATCAGAGTTATTTTCGCCCTGTTTTATTATCTCTGTGTCTTCTGAAGAAGGACTTATATCAGCATTTTTTTTACAGGCGATCTGCATTGCTGCCTGCTGTATAGAATTAATCATTCTATTATCAAAACTTAAAAGTATTGTTTTAAAATCTTTAGAAAGGCATGAACACTCTCTTGATAGTTGTTGAGAATCAATAACTCCTAACTGAACATCACCTATGGCTTTTGCATTATACTGCCTGCTTGTATCAGAAAGTAAAAGAGAGGCTACTCTCCCTATAAAGCTTCCCTTGGAAAGTCTGAATAAGGATATATCATTATTACCAATCTTATAACTTATCTCTACTATTCCATCTAACAGAACCCAGATCCAGCTGCCATAATACCCCTGTTTTATAATTGTTTCTCCAGTCATGAAATAATCTTCATCAACCACATACATATAATCAATAAGCGATCCTTTTAAAACAATTAAGTTATTATTTGCAGGATGGTGAATAAGTTCTGATTTTTTTTCCATAAATACGTCTTTTCCTGTACCTGATAGCAGCGAGTTAAAGAGTTTTATTTATCAGCCCAGTTAAATTGTTTGTGCAAATGCTTAAGAGTTAAATTTAAACAGCTTTGCAATGTTTTACCTACCCCTTGTCCTGAAAAAGCACTTGCTGCAAAAGAGGGGGCTTTAAGCTGCCGGTTTAAGTCCTTTTCCATTTTTTCACAACTCATTAAAGGAATTCCTTCTTTTTCAAGATCTCGTTTATTGTATTGAATAACTATCGGAATTTTAAAAATATTTAAATCATAACTTTTTAAATTTTGCTGCAGATCTTTTAAAGCAAGCATATTTTTCTCCCTTCTTACATCTAAAGAATCTGCTACAAATACAATACCATCTACTCCTTTTAAAACCAATTTTCTGGTAGATTTATACTGTACCTGACCTGGTACTGTAAATAACTGAACTTTTACATCACAACCATTAATTTTACCAAGATTCATAGGTAAAAAATCAAAAAAAAGAGTCCTGTCTCCTTCGGTGTTTATAGATACCATATCACCTTTTATCTGTTTTTTATAGGCCTTAAAAATATATTCAAGATTTGTAGTTTTTCCACATCTGCCAGGACCATAATAGACTACTTTACACTGGATTTCACGATCTTTTAAATTAAAAACAGCCATATAGAGCAACTCCACACTTAATATAAAAAAGTAACAATAGATTTTGCTTTTTTAAAAACATTGGAAATTAAAGCATAAAAATTCAGATATATCTTTACATGTTTTCAACTTTTATATCTAAACTGTAATCTCCTTTTTTAGGACCGGATTGAATTTTTGTTTTAGCAGAAACAGTTCCAGATCCTTTAAAAATAGCTACAGGGGAATAATATTGTACATTTTCAAGCTTTACTCCAACCTTTAGCTTATCAATTACCTGATTATCCTTGCTGGAAATAATAATACTAATAACATTTCCAGTTTGAAAGCTTACATCTAATTCAATGTCTTCATTTGTAATAGCATTTTCGCTAAAAGATATACCTATGGAACTAATATCTATAAAATCTTCATATTCTTTATCCTCTTTCTCTGAACAATCAATATTATTACTTATATTATCTATACCGGCTCCAGTTAGTAATAAATCTCTATCTAATTTTTTTTTTTCAAAAAGATTTTCTGTAAAACTGCGAATATCTGTTAACTGTTCACTGCTAAAAAAACTCTCAGTATGCCATTTAAAAAAACGTGTAACAGCTGTATTAACCTTATCTTGTTCTACAAGACATTTAATAATATTTTTAGCAGAAATAACTGAATGTTTTTCACTATTGAGCAATTGATCAAACTCAGTTAGTGCACTGTCAAATTGTCCAAACTTAAAAAGAGCTATGGCACCTTCTAATTGAGCTGCATCTTTATCTGCTTCATCGCCTTCAGTTGCAAATGCAGTTGAAAATAAATTTTTTATTATTTTATTTACACCTGGCGATGTTTCTGTTTTTTTAGATTCTTTTTCAAATTTTTTAACATCATCATTTAAAACTTTAATTTTATAAGCAATACCTTTAAGAAGTTTTTCCTTATTTTTAATTTTATCATTTGTTTGTATAAAAGTTTCTATTTTTTTCAGTTGTTGTTCAGCCTCTTTTAATAAACCCTGCGATTTATACAATTCTGCTTGTTTTAATATACCTTTTATCATTTTGTTCATTTATAACACCATAAAATTGTTTGTCAGCTGAAACATTATCTAAGATCCTGTAGAATAATTTATTTTTGTTTATCAATCTATAAAAACATTGGAAATAAGGAAGTTTAATTGAATTATTAAAGTATAAACAGATTATTTATTTAATATAAATAAATAATCTTATTCTTTATTTATATTGATTTTTCTTTTATATGTCAATATTGATAATAGATTATTATTAATATACTAAAAAATAAAATTGAATATTTTGGGTTGGACATAAGATTAACTGTTCAGATGCCAAAGCGTAAACCATGGTAAAATTAAAACTAATCTCAAATATGTGCGAGTCCTTAGATTAAAAATATAATCAAGTTGTTATATTTCTGCAAAAAACAAGGAGAATAAAAATGAATAAAAAAGTAACAGTTATAGGTGCTGGAAATGTAGGAGCTACAGCAGCTCAAAGGTTAATAGAAAAAGAGTTATGCGATGTTGTTTTGATTGATATTTTAGATGGTATTCCCCAGGGGAAAAGTCTTGATCTAACAGAAGCAGCTCCAATTGAAAAACACGATTCTCATATTATTGGCACAAACGACTATGAAGTTTCAAAAAACTCAGATATTATAATAATTACTGCGGGTATTGCCAGAAAACCTGGAATGAGCCGTGATGATTTAATAGCAACCAATACCAAAATCATGAAACAGGTAACAGAAAATGTTACTAAATTTTCTCCTGATGCTATTATTATAATTGTAAGTAATCCACTTGATGCCATGTGCCATGTTGCAT
>DAOWNP010000256.1 GCA_030642545.1 Desulfobacteraceae bacterium
AAATAAATTTCCGGAAAAAGCAACTCCTGTTGTAAAACAAATAGATAAGGCAAAAAAGCAGTAATATCTTGTTTGGCTGTGTTCATCTAATTTTCGCATATACCCTATGGAATATGCAGAAGTTATAATCCATAAAAAAGAGGAAACTATAGCAAAAAGAAGACCGAATCCGGTTACCTCAAATTTTATTGAAAGAGCAGGTGTTATTGCAGCTATTGTCCAGCATATTTTATTTCCGGCTGTAATTACAGGAACCATGCTGATTATAATAATAAACTTTATTATGGCAGCTGTAAATGTCCATCCTTCTCTTATATTATCTGTTTTAGATGAGATAAGAAGAAGAGGGAGTGATAGCGAGATTAGTATAGTTAGAAAAGGTTTTATTGAAATTATATCCATTATTTTTCTTTAAGTTATTATGTCAGGTATAGCATGATCTATAAAGTTAGTAATAATATCTCCAGAATATATGCCAGCAGCAATAAGTAAAAGTACTGTTATTCCTAGGGGAATAATCATTGAAACAGGAGCTTCATTAAACTTTGTTACATTGTTTTCATGATCATCTTCACTAAAAAAGCCCTGTTCTATAATTCTAAAAAAAAGGATGCAGCAGATTAAACTGCTAAAAATCAAAGCAGAAAAAAATTCATAATGTCCTGCTTCTTGAGCAGCAGATAAAAGGTACCATTTACTGAAAAAACCGCATGTAGGAGGAACTCCAATTATAGAAGCTCCTCCTATCACAAATCCTGCTGCAGAAAAGGGCATTTTAAGGAATATATCTTTAAAGTTTTTAAATGAATCGTTTTTTAAAACATAAATAAAATTAGCAGAAGATAGAAACAGGCACATTGTCATTAAAGCATCATTTAGAATATGAAGAATTGCTCCTGTCATGCCTAACCGGTTTCCAAGCCAGAATCCTCCTGCAATATATCCTACTTCTGTAATTATTATATACGAGAGCATATATTTTAGATTTTTTTGGGATAGAGCAAGAAAAGATCCACAAATTATAACAACTGTAGCAAACCAGACCATTATGTTGTCTATATTGAGTTTAGAAAATGAATAATCAGGTAAAAAAACATTTAATATGAGACGTATCATAACATAAAGCATAACTTTTGTAGTAAGAGATGCAACAAGTGTGCTTGTTGCTGAGTGTGAATCTGAATATGCATTTGGGAGCCATCCATGCATAGGAAACATACCCATTTTTATAAAAAGACCTGTCATACAAAATATAAAAGCAAACATTATTGTTTTAGATTGTTGTAATTCGGGAATAATAGCTGCAATATCAGCCATGTTTAATGAACCTGTGCTGATATATAGATAACCTATTCCAAGCAGGTAGAAGCTGGCTCCTATTGTACCCATAAAAAGATATTTCAAACTTGCAAATGCTGCTTTATTGTTACCTGTTCCTATTAATGCATAGCCGGAAATGGATGTTATTTCTAAAAGAACATAAAGGTTGAAAAGGTCTCCTGTTGCAAGAATTCCTGTAAGACCTGTTATAAAAAGTAAAAAAAGTGCGTAAAAAGCACCTTTTTTTTGATCAAGATCCCTGTTTACTGCTTTTTGTGAAGAGATTGCACACATCAGTCCAACTATCATTACAACAACTATTATAATACTGTTTAAATAATCTATATTGTAGCAAATACCCCATGGAGGAGACCACCCGCTTAATCTGTATTCTATACATCCTGTTTTAAATACTTGAAAAAGCAATATTATGGATGAATAAAGGGATAAGATTAAGGCTGATATTGTTAAAAAGCAGCAGAGTCTTGGTTTTATAAATCCTGCAAAAGCTACTATCAATGCGAATATAAATGGTATTATAACTATTAGTACAGGATAATGCTCACTCATATGTATAATTATTCTTATTGTTTAAAGATTATATAGATTGTCACATAATAAATTTCACAAAGTTAGAGGGAGGAGATAATACTAATCGTATATTTCCGACCGATAACGCAGTGAAATTATTTATGTGACGGTCTATAGCCTGTCAATTACTGATTGCCTGTTGTTATCCGCAGCAATTTTATTATTGATAATATTTTCTTCCAAAGTACCAAACTGTTGATAAATTTTTATAGCAAGTGATAAGGCAACGCCCAATGTTGCAACTGAAACTACAATAGCTGTCAGCATAAGAACATGGGGCAGGGGATTTACAAAATCATCAGGATTTATTTTCTGAGTGTGTTCATTTAAATGGTGCAGGATAGGTATTGATGCGTTTTTTTTAGATCCTATGGAAATATAAAAAAGAATAATTGCTGTTTGAAAAATGTTCATTCCAATTATTTTTTTTATAAGATTTTGTTTACTTATTATTGCGTAAATACCTATCATGATAAGTATCATTACTCCCCAGTAGTTAAATTTTGAAACAATAAAAAATAAATAGTTATCCATAAATATTATAAACCCTGGTTATATTTTCCCGATGAGGAGATGTTATAATAAAGCCATATCATAACGCCTGCTACGGCAAGTCCCACTCCAATCTCTACAAATAAAATCGCCAAAGATCGTGCAGATACAGGATCTGTAAATAGTATTTGAGCCAGACTCCCGTAATTTAAAAAATTTGATCCGAATAAAAGGCATAAAAGTCCTGTTCCTGCATATATCATAACACCCACACAGCTTAATATTACAGCAGTTTTTTCGCTTATAATTTTTAAAGATTCTCTTAGACTGTAACTTATAGCAAAAAGAATAAAAGCTGCTCCAAAAATAACACCTCCCTGAAAACCTCCGCCCGGGCTATGGTGTCCATGAGCTATAACATATAGAGCAAATATTTGAATAAATGGAACAATAAGTCCTGATGCTGTACGCGTTACAAGATCAAAAGGCACCCATGTCGAATCTATACGCTGGAATAACTTTGTATCGTCTGCTAAATCAGCACTGTTTTTTATTTTTAAAGTGACCCCTGTCGGGATATGTCTGTATAAAGAATATTCTTTTTTCTTTTTTCTGAAATTTCTAAGAAGCAAAAAACAGGCAAGTCCTGCTGCAAAAATAACAGTGGTTTCAAACATGGTGTCATAACTTCTGTAATCAGCTAATATTGCTGTTACGATATTTGGGACAGAAGTATCAGGCATACTGTTTTCTATATAATAGACAGACAGGTGTGTATTAGCAGGAGAGAGCGGGTCTCCCCATTCAGGAAAATCAAGAGTGCTGTATATCATTATAGAACCGCTTAATAAAATAGTGATAATCCCGATAATTTTCAATCTTTTGATCCTCTTGATGTTCTGAAAATAGCAGCAATTAGAAAAACAGTACTAACACCTGCTCCAACAGAGGCTTCTGTAAATGCTACATCAACTGCACCCATTATAGCCCACAAAAGACACATCATAAAACTGTAAGCTCCAAAAAGTATTCCGACAGAAAGAAGATTTTTTATGCTGATTACACCAATTGCAATTATAATTACCATAACAAGAATTATTACATCAATTTGCCAGATCATAAATTTTGCTCTCCTGTTATCATTAATAGAGGTATTGCAGATGCAGTATCTGTAAACAATACAATTATTTATCTTTTTTTAGTCCATGGAACAAGCCCTGCTCTTAATCCTGCATCAGCAATTGCATGCGTTGCTGTAGGGCTTGTTATAAATATAAATGCTACAATAAAAATGATTTTTAAGCTGACAAGAAAATTATTAAGATTAAAATCATTAACATTATAAAGACTACAGCTGGCCATGGTAAACAATAACCCCATGGTATCTAATTTTCCTGCAGGGTGAAGTCTTGTGAAAAAATCCGGAAATCTGATAATTCCTATAGAACCTCCTGTAAAAAAGAGTGCTCCTAAAAGCATAAGTAAAATAACAAAAAAATCCATGTATTTTAATATCCTCCCAGATATTATTAATTATTTTCATCAAAAAGTTTTTTTTTCTTTTGAAAATATCTTGAAGCTGCAAGCACAGCTATAAAATTTAACATAGCATATGCAAGAGCTATATCGACAAACATTTCAACCTGATTAAAAATTATTCCTATAACAATCAAAAGAA
>DAOWNP010000153.1 GCA_030642545.1 Desulfobacteraceae bacterium
CCCGATCTAAAATCACAAAAACATCAAAAGAGCCAGCTATTCCATCTGTTTTTGAGTTTTCAGATCAAACAAATCTAACTTTCAATCTATGTGCCTATTTGTAGAAGTTATTTCACCCATGTTCCTTATTTCACATCAATTAGTAATCAATGGAATAAATAATTATGAAAAAAAACAATACTTGTGATAAAAACAGATCCGGTATTTTAAATAATAAAAAATCTCTTGGCATCTGTCTTGGAGCTTCAACCATAACAATAGTTGAATTAAAAAAAACAACTTCAATTACAATAGAAAATGTTCATATACTTCCTCATAATGGCAACCCAAGACAGATTCTGCTTTCTGCTATAGGAAAACTTGATTTAGACTCTTTTTGTTCTATTTCAGCAACAGGCCGTAAATTTAGAAACCTGGTAAATATATCTTCAATACCTGAGGCCGAAGCTATTGAATACGCATATAACTTTATAAAACCTGAAAAAACAGACTGCCCTGCTATTGTTTCTGCCGGAGGCGAGACATTTATGGCATATGCTTTAAACACCTCAGGTAAAATATCCAATGTTTTTTCTGGTAACAAATGTGCATCAGGAACAGGAGAATTTTTCCTTCAGCAATTAAAAAGAATGAATGTATCCTTAGAAGATACTTTAAACTGGTCTGCAAAAAACCCGTATCATGTTTCCGGAAGATGCAGCGTTTTTTGCAAATCAGACTGCACTCACGCCACAAACAAAGGGATACAAAAAGAGAAAGTTACAGCCGGTCTTTGTGAAATGATGGCAAATAAAATAGTTGAACTGTTAAAAAAAGTTAAAAAGAAAAACATAATGATAGCAGGTGGTGTAGCTCAAAATAAAATGGTCGTAAGTTTGTTGAAAAAAAAGATTGACGGCCTGATTGTTCCACCTGAAGCCCCCTATTTTGAAGCATTAGGCACTGCTCTTTGGGGATTTGATAACAAAACAAAACCACTGTCAGATAAAAACAATTTATTCAAAGAAAACCTTAAAGCTTTTAATTCCCTTGCACCTCTTTACAATTATACTGATATGGTGGAGTTTAAAACAATAAACAAATCAAAACCTGTAGCAGGTGACAACTGCATACTCGGTCTTGATGTGGGATCAACAACAACAAAAGCGATTCTCCTTAGAAGATCTGATAATGCTATCCTGGCCTCTATCTATATCAGAACAAACGGAGATCCTGTTGGTGCATCAAAACAGTGCTACAAGCTGCTATACAAAGAGATCAAATCAATTTTACCGGAAGAAAATAACACAATAAAGATAACCGGTCTTGGAGTCTGTGGCTCAGGTCGTCAGATAGCAGGTCTTCATGCTCTTACTGGTTGTGTTATCAATGAAATAATATCCCATGCAACAGCAGCTGTATATTTTGATCCAAAAGTTGATACAATTTTTGAAATAGGCGGGCAAGATGCAAAATACACATATATTACAAATGGTGTAGCCTCAGATTATGCCATGAATGAGGCATGCTCAGCAGGAACAGGATCTTTTCTTGAAGAATCAGCATATGAAACTCTCTCAATAGAAATGGAGGATATTGCAGATATAGCAATTAAAGGAGAAAATCCTCCAAATTTTAATGATCAGTGTGCAGCTTTCATATCATCAGATATAAAAAATGCCATCCATGAAGGTATTAAAACCGAAGAGATAGTTGCAGGCCTTGTATACTCCATATGCTTAAACTATTCAAACAGAGTAAAAGGAAACAGGCAGGTCGGAGAAAAAATATTTATGCAGGGCGGAGTTTGTTATAACAAAGCTGTTCCACTTGCCATGGCATCTATTACAGGAAAACCCATTATAGTTCCGCCTGAGCCAGGGCTTATGGGAGCATTCGGAGTTGCCCTTGAAGTAAAAAACAGAATAAAAGTGGGGCTTGTAAAAGAAAAATTATTTGATCTGAAAGATCTTATGGAACGAGAAGTAGAATACAAGCCATCTTTCATCTGTAAAGGGGGTAAACAAAAATGCGACCGTCACTGTGAAATAGCTATGATAAAAATCAATGACAAGCTATATCCTTTTGGCGGAGCATGCAACAAATATTACAATATACGAGCCAATATAAAAATTAGTGATAAAAAGCTTGATCTTGTTAAAATACGCCAAGATCTTATTTTTAACAAATATGGCGGGAAACTTGCCAAAAAATATAAAGATCATCCAACAGGCAAAATAGGCTTTAATAGAAGTTTTTTTGTAAATACATATTATCCGTTTTATTCAACCTTTTTTGCAGAACTCGGATTTGAACCTGTACTGCCTCAAAAAGCTTTAGCTGAAGGCATTGATAAAAAATCTGCTCCTTTTTGTTTTCCTGCAGAACTTGCACATGGTTTTTTTGAAAGCCTATTAAATAACCCCTTGTTAAATTTAATATTTCTACCACACTTTAAAGCAGTTCCAGCTCAAAATGGAGATCCTACATCTCTTGCCTGTCCTTTGGTACAGGGTGAAACATTTTATCTGAGAACAACTTTTAAAAAAGAACTTAAAAAATTTACAGAAAGAGGCGGAAAACTTTTAACACCTCTTATTGATTTTACAAATGGTCTTGAAAAAGTAAAAAAAGAGCTTATAAAAACAGTATCACAAATCGGTATTAATCAAAAAAAAGCAACGAGAGCATTTAACAGAGCTGTTGAAAAACAGCAACTGTGCATAAATGAGATGCAGGAAATAGGCAGCAAGGCTTTAAAAAACAGTGAAAAAGACCCTGATACAATAGCTGTCGCTTTATTCGCAAGACCATACAATGGTTTTGTTCCTGAAGCTCACATGGGAATTCCAAATAAGCTCGCATCAAGAAATATATTAACAATACCCATAGACTGCCTGCCTGTAGATAACGAAAAAACCAAATCAAATATGTACTGGGGTATGGGCCAGAAAATAATGCAGGCAGCAAGATTCACCAAAAAACATCCTAATTTATTCGGAGTTTATATAACAAATTTTTCATGCGGACCAGACTCTTTTATAATAGGATATTTTAGAAATATTATGGGTAAAAAACCATCCCTTACATTGGAACTTGACAGCCATAGTGCAGATGCAGGTATCGAAACCAGAGTTGAAGCCTTTTTAGATATAGTGACAGCATATAAAAAAATCAAACCAAAGTACAATACACAAACAAAAACATTTGTACCTGCAAAGATTATTACCTCAAATAAATTTCCTTCTGTTATGACATCAGACGGTAGAACAGTTCCAATAACAGATAAAAATGTTACCTTGCTTATACCATCTATGGGTAAATTCTCAACACAGGCACTAACATCTGTATTTAAAAGCATAAAAATAAATGCTATAGCCCACCCGCCGGCAGATGAAAATATATTAAAAATAGGCAGAGCAAATACATCATGTAAAGAGTGCCTGCCATTATTACTTACAACTGGATCATTATTAAATTATATCTATAATATTAAAAAAGAGAACGAGATTTTAGTTTATTTTATGGCAACAGCATCAGGACCTTGCCGGTTCGGTCAGTATTATACATTTATGGAAAATCTCATTGAAAAACGGGAAATACCAAATGTTACCCTTTTTTCCCTGACATCTGAAAATTCCTATTCAGGTATCAGCAACACATTTTTAGAAAAAGCATGGTATGGATTTGTTATTTCAGATTTTTTAGATGATATAAGATCAATGCTTCTAACTAATGCAAAAAACAGCAAAAAAGCCATAGAAATATTAGAAGAAGAGATGACTTCTATTTGTCAGGCAATTGAAACAAAAAATATACCAGAAATTGAAAAACAACTAAATCAGGCAGCTTTAAAACTAAAACAGATTCCTTTAAAAAAATCTGTATTTTCAATTCCTTTAATATCATTGTCTGGAGAAATGTTTGTAAGGAGGGATTCTCTGTCGAGACAAAACATTTCACAAAAACTTGCTGATAAAGGCTTTGCAACTATATGCGCTCCTGTTACAGAATGGCTTCAATACTCTGATTACCTGTATGAAAAAGGTTTTACCGAGATAAAACAATCTGCAAAAGAAAAAATAACATTTCAAATATCAAAATATTTTAAAAACAAAATCTTAAAAAAAGTCAGGACAATTCTTTCCAGATCAGGCTTAATATGTTCTCCTGAAATAAATATAAAAAATATAATTAAAACAGGTAAACCATTTATCAGTCCTGAATTAACAGGAGAAGCAATTCTTACAATAGGAAGTGCTATTTCTCATATAGCAACTCATGTTTGCGGGGTTATAGCAATAGGTCCTTTTGGATGTATGCCAAACCGTATCTCAGAATCAATATTAAGCAACAGCATGACCAAAGAGACAAAAATTCTATCATCTCCAAAAAAATCAGATTTTTCAAAAATACTATCAGATCAAACAGATCTTCCATTTCTTGCTATTGAAAGTGACGGATCTCCTTTTCCACAACTTATTAATGCACAAATCGAAACTTTTTGTTTAAGAGCAAAACGGTTGCATCACAACATGAAATAAAGTTAGGCCTATAGGTCAGGCAGTTAGGAACTTAAATCTGAATACATAAAAGATTTTTTTCCTGCCGGTCTAATTCTTCTATTAATTTGTCTTTTATACTTTTGGATTCGTTTATTACATTAGAAAACAATTCTTTATAATAATTGATACCATCTTGTATGTTATTTTTAAAAGATTGAAAATACTTAATTTGAACTTTTTTAAATGGCCTGATAGCTTCTCCTACTGTTTCCTTAAAATAATCCACATACATATCCAACTCCTTTATAAACATATTAGGACGAAAATTATCCCCGCATAAAAGATCAATTCTTCCGTATATATGATCAACCATTTCCTTTAAAGAAACAATTTTTGAAAAATAAGCCATATTAGGTCCTGGACAAACAGAAACTCCTTTGCCTGTCAAAGATGTATCTATATTATTCACCATCAAAGCAGTAGCTCCCAATCCTGTACAAAGACATGTTTTTTCCACTATTTTATCATATTCTTTTTTATATTCAGCTGGTTCTAAATTTTTCTGGTCAAGTTCCTTTAATTTAAGACTTTGATACTGGCGGGAAGCAACACAAATAGGACGTTTTGTAAAGTCTGTATTTCCGGTAAGAATTTTTTTATGGCAAACACTTCCGGGAGTACCTTTTTCTATAAACTTCTTCCTCTCTTTGTCTTTGGTATTGCCTTTTACACTATTAAAAGAGACTCCCAAAGGAGAAATATCACTTACATAAAAATCTTTTTCTTTTGCATCAGCAAGCAATTTGCATGTAGCATCATCTACATTAGTAACTTCAGGAACTAAAAGAAAAGGCGTTCCCCAGCCAGTTGAAACCACTTTAAAATAATTTAAAAGAAATTCATTTTCATCTGCTGTTCCAATACCTCCCTGAACTGTAATATTAATACCAAAAGGAGTATCCGGTATTTTCCTGTCCTGCTTTTTTAAGGCTTTAATAAATATATTATGGGCTAATTGAACAAATTCAGTTTTATTATTTTTAAACTCTTCTAATATTGGTCCCAGCAAATGCCCTTCTGTAGCAAAAGCATGCCCCCCGCAATTTAATCCTGATTCAACCCTGTATTCTGATACCCACAACCCTTTTTTTGCTAAAAATTTTCCCTGCGTTAAAGCTGATCTGTAATCACTGACCTTTAGGATAATTTTCTTTTTTAAATATCCGTTTTCATCAGGATAAAAATCATCAAAACTTGATATATAACTATACAATCGCGGATTTATACCTGCTGATAAAACAATACTTGAATCTGTCAAATCACTTAATGCAAAACCACGCAAAGCAGAATGAGCATCATTATATTGAGAGGCGAGCTTATTATCACCATCAAAATTTGCTTTGTCTAACTTTGTCATTATGTTTACATCTATATTACCCTGTATCAGGTTGTTTTTTAACCATTCCTGCGTATCTTTTATGACACTTTTATCACTTGTTTGAAGCATCTTATTATAAACTTGCTTTATTTTTGAATTATCAGGAAGCATCTCAAGATATTTTATTATTTCGCTATCTTTTGTAAAAAAGGAAGATTTTAATTCTTTGAATTTCTTTTTTACAATTTTATTTACAAGATTTAAGTACAAAGTAATTCGTTTGGCATGAAAATCATTCTC
>DAOWNP010000225.1 GCA_030642545.1 Desulfobacteraceae bacterium
ATTATGTATAATTGCGGAAGTTGTTTTGTCCACGTTCCTTAAGTTATCGGTCTTAAGATATACGTTTTAGTATTATCTCCTCTTGCAGGCTTCGTGCCAATTTTTAAAATCGGATAATTATGTGACAATCTATTATAGATAAAGACAAAAAATATGAAACCTGTTTTTTTGTATGATACTACGTTAAGAGATGGCACTCAGGGCGAAAATATAAGCTTTAGTGCCAAAGAGAAACTCAAAGTAGCTATGATGTTAGACGATCTGGGTATCCATTTTATAGAAGGTGGGTGGCCCGGATCAAATCCAAGGGATATGAGTTTTTTTAATCTTGCAAAAGATACCAGTTTTAAAAATGCAAGAATAACAGCATTTGGAGCCACAAGAAAAGCGTGTATTAATGTGGAGGATGACGCAAATATTAAAGCGCTTTTATCAAGTGCTGCTCCATGTGTTGCAATCTTTGGAAAAACCTGGGATTTTCATGTAAATGAGATAATGAAAAATTCAGAAGATGAGAATCTTGCTATGATCTCTGATAGTGTCTCTTTTTTGAAGGCAAGTAATAAAACAGTAATATATGATGCAGAGCATTTTTTTGACGGATTCAGATCAAACAGAGTATATGCATTAGAAACCCTGTTTTGTGCAGCAAAAAATGGAGCTGATTATCTGGTTTTGTGTGATACAAATGGAGGATGGCTTCCATTTGATATTGAAAAAGCTGTTTCTGATACTATGGCATTTTTTAAGAAAAAATGCAGCAGCGGAGAGATAGCACATATTCCTGATATAGGAATACATGCCCATAATGACAGCGGAATGGCAGCAGCAAATACAATTTCTGCTGTCAGAGTTGGAGCAACTATGGTTCATGGAACAATAAACGGTTATGGAGAGCGTTGTGGAAATGCTGATTTAATATCAATTATTCCTGTTTTGAAGTTAAAAATGGGTTATAACTGCATATCTGATGAAAATCTCAGAAAACTAAAAAAGTGTTCAAGATTTGTCAGTGAAATAGCTAATATGATTCCTGCAAACAACCGCCCATTTGTAGGTAAAAGTGCTTTTGCTCATAAAGGTGGAATTCATGTAAGTGCTGTTATGAAAAATCCTATAGCATATGAGCATATTGATCCTGAAAAAGTAGGTAACAGGAGGAGAGTTCTTATTTCTGATCTGTCTGGAAAAAGTAATATAGAGTATAAAGGCAGAGAGCTGGGGATAGATTTTGATTCAAAAGAGATAAACAGCCGTGATATAGTTTCAAAAATAAAATCGTTAGAAGAAAATGGTTTTCAGTTTGATCTCGCTGACGGTTCTTTTAAAATACTTATGGAGAAACTGACAAAACAGTTTAAACCGTTTTTTGAATTAAAATCTTTTATGGTAACGATAATAAAAGAGAAAGACAGGCCATGCACATCACAGGCAACTATTAAAATTTCTGTTGATGGAAAAGATAAGATAACTGTTTCCGAGGGACATGGTCCTGTTAGTGCCCTTGATAATGCCATTAGAAAAGCATTAAATAAATTTTATCCTGGATTTTTGGAAAATACAAGTCTTGTGGATTTTAAAGTTCGTGTTATAGATGGCCGTGAAGGAACAAATGCCAAAGTAAGACTTATAATAGAATCAAGAGATGAAAATGAAATATGGAGTACCATAGGAGTCTCTGAAGATTTAATAGAAGCAAGCTGGCAGGCATTATCAGACAGCCTGCAGTATAAACTGTCAAAAGGGAAAAAATAGATTTTTTTTTTAAATTTCACAGTTAATTACTTGAGAGTTTAACGTTTTTTTAAGTTATTGATATTATAGGTGTTGGTTCATTCTTGCCGTCATTGCTGCGAAGCCGGAATCTATGAATAATTCCAACAATATAATGAAGCTTGCTGCCGGATCTTTGTCCGGCATGACGGCAGTTGGACTCTCAAGTTAATTATAAAACCAATTTATATAATAGAAGAGTTAAGCCATGAATGATAAAATAATTATTTTTGATACAACATTAAGGGATGGTGAACAATCTCCCGGAGCCAGCATGAATACAGCAGAAAAATTACGGCTTGCAACCCAGCTTGAAAAAATTGGTGTTGATGTTATAGAGGCCGGGTTTCCAGCTGCATCAGAAGGAGATTTTGAAGCTGTTTCAAAAATTGCAGCAACCATAAAAAAGTCAGAAGTAGCCGGTCTTTGCCGGACATCAATAAAAGATGTACAGCGGGCATGGGATGCTGTTTCTTGTGCTGTAAAACCGCGAATTCACACTTTTATAGCCACCTCTGAATTACATATGAAGTATAAACTTAACATGTCTTCTGATGAAGTTGTAAAATCAGCACAAGATGCTGTAAGATTTGCAAAAACATTTACAAGCAATGTAGAGTTTTCAGCAGAAGATGGCTCAAGAAGTGACCCTGATTTTATATGCAGAGTATTTGAAGCAGTAATTGATGCTGGAGCAACTACTGTAAATTTGCCTGACACTGTGGGCTATGCTGTACCTGAAGAATTTTATAAAAAGATAAAATATGTTATAGAAAACACTAAAAATATAGATAAAGCTGTTTTGAGTGTTCATTGTCACAATGATCTTGGTCTTGCCACAGCAAACACTCTTGCTGCCATAAGAGCAGGAGCAAGACAAGCCGAAGTTACCATAAACGGAATAGGGGAGAGAGCAGGTAATACTTCATTAGAAGAGCTTGTAATGTCCTTAAAAACAAGACCGAATTTTTATCCGTTTACAACAGGTATTGATACAACAGGAATATATCCTTTAAGCCGTCTGGTAAGTATGATAACAGGGATTATGGTTCAGCCTAATAAAGCTATTGTGGGAGCTAATGCTTTTGCACATGAAGCAGGAATTCATCAGGATGGTGTTTTGAAAAATCCCATGACATATGAGATTATGAAACCTGAAACTATCGGATTATCTAGTAACAAGCTGGTTCTTGGAAAACATTCCGGAAGACATGCCTTGGATTCACACTTAAAGAAGATGGGGCATAATCTTTCAAAAGAAGAACTTGCACTTGTTTTTAAAAAGTTCAAAGAACTTGCAGATAAGAAAAAGAGTGTAATGGATGAAGATATAGAAGCAATTGTAACTGAAGGGGTTCTTCAAACCACAGATGTTTTTGTATTAGAATATATCCAGATAACAAGCGGAACAACAGTAAGACCTACAGCAACAGTTGAGATAGGCATAAATGGAAGGAATGTTTCAGATACAGACTACGGTAATGGTCCTATAGATGCTGTATTTAACACAATTATAAAACTTACAGGGACAAAATCAGAACTTTTAAGGTTTTCTGTCAGTGCATTAACAGGAGGCACTGATGCTCAGGGTGAAGTAACAGTACGTTTAAGAGAAGGCGGATTACTAGCTCTTGGGCGTGGAGCAGACCCTGATATTATAACAGCAGGAGCAAAAGCTTATATAAATGGATTAAACAGATTAGAATACTTAAAAGCACATCCAGTAGATGCTATATAAGTACCCGCTCATAAGTTTTCTGGAATAATGATTTTACAATTCTTTGAATGCCAAGTACTTACGGAATCCAAAAGACTGAAAAACATGTGAACGGGTACTTAAGTACCTTGAACAGAAATTGATAATGCCCCCCAAAGGTTTATGGCGGTAATTTTTGGCATAGTTTTTTAGCACTATAGCTTATACCATGAAACCATATTATGAAATAAAGGCTTTTATAGTTAAAGGAAGATCATGAAAACTAAAATCGTTTATCAAAATTCTTTTAAGGATGCAATTGCCAGCGGAGTAAAAAAGGTTTTATGCAATATAAGCATCAGCTTGCTGAAACGTTATTCGACACATAATAATACATGGGTGCTTTTGTCAGATCCAATATCACGGGATATGCTAAGTAAATCATGGTATGAACATGAATTTTTGCAGGCTATAATTGCTATAATCCCGGATATGAACTCAATAGTTCTGGATGTTGGAGCTAATATAGGTAATCATACCATCTTTTTAGCCCATCATTTTACAGAGGTTATTTCATTTGAACCGGTGCCTGAGAATGCTGCAATTTTAAGAAATAACGTCTTTATTCATAAACTTGAAAAAAAGGTTACAATTGTCGAAAAAGGTCTGTCATCTACGCATGCAAAACTTGCAATTGATGATTCCGACAGAGAAAACACTAACTGTGGTCTTATTTCTGAAAAAGCCATAACTTCTGATAAAAGACTTATAGAAGTTGCCAGAGGAGACGACATTATAGAGTCTTTAAGAGTTAAAAGAAAAATATCATGTATTAAGATTGATGTTGAAGGAATGGAGCCGGACGTTATTAAGGGATTAAGCAAGGTAATTAAAAAAGATAAGCCCTTTATTTTTTGGGAAGCATTTAATAAAGATACGGTAGGTATATCTAAGAAAATACTTGAATCTTATGGCTATGATCATTTCTATCATATATCAAAGAGTTCATCACCAAAAAAGCATAAGAAAAATCGTATTTTCGTAACAGCATATCTCCATGATCTAGAACAATCTTCATATTTTGGTGGGATGAACTTAGCATCTCCTGTTTTTTTGTAATTTAGAATCATATGAGTCTATCACTAATCTAAAGTTTCACCGAAATCAAAGCAAAATTATCATGCAGCTATACGTAACAGTATGTC